>JAUWXF010000354.1 GCA_030616475.1 Desulfobacterales bacterium | reverse complement strand
GAGTAATTTTTCGCAAGGTCAAGGAAATCAAGGGATTGCGCGGAGACGTACGTCGGTACGTCGCACAAGCGATCCCGCAGATTGACGCCGAGATTGCGAAAAATGGCCATTTCTGGATGGAAACTAGGTTAAATGCACAAATACAACTGCGTATTGAACTGCGAGCAGAAAGGAAGTTTTTTCTTATTGCACAATAACAACAATCTGTAAAGGTCTATTCTAACTTGGACCCGGCCGTGCCAGAGGATGCGCGTCTCTCCCCCGGGAGATCTTTGCCGCTTTACTTTGTGCCAGATTGTGAGTTAGTGTCCATGCACAAACTCCCCCTCCCATCGTCGCGGCTAGAATGCCGCTCCCACCATATCGGAGAAGAAGGTCGAAAATGGATTATGAATTTTTTATGTCAAAGGCCCTTGAAGAGGCACACCAGGCACTAAGCATGGGAGAATTCCCCGTTGGCTGTGTCATAGTGTACGAAAACGGAGTGCTTGTCACCGGAACGCGGCACGACAGTGGGCCAGACAACCAAAACGAGCTGGACCATGCAGAAATGCTGGCACTGAGGAGGCTTGTCGGCCTGGAGAAAAAGATCGACCGAGAAAAAGCAACCCTGTTTTCCACACTGGAACCCTGTCTCATGTGCTATACGGCAATCATCGTGAATGGCATAAGACGAATCGTGTACGCCTATGAAGATGTCATGGGGGGTGGGACAAACATAGACCTAAAAAGGCTCAACCCCTTTTACAGGGATATGAAGATAACGGTCATGCCTCATGTCCTGAGGCAGGAAAGTCTGATGATTTTCAAAAGATTCTTCTCGGACCCTCAAAGGTACTATTTGAAGGGAACCCTGCTTGCTCAATATACACTGAAGCAATAAGTGGGGCATTCCCAAATTCATACACCGCCATGAATAAATCCGAAATCCGAATATCGAAATCCCTGGCCCAGACCTGGCTTACATGGGCAGCACAATCATCCAGACATGTCGCGCCAGGGCAGGCCGAAACAAATACGAATGACCCAAATCCCAAATTCAAAACAAAGGATATCTTCTAAAGTTTCAAATAGATATTGCAGCGATGCCGGAAATGTTTTGGTCATTTGATAT
>JAUWXF010000327.1 GCA_030616475.1 Desulfobacterales bacterium | reverse complement strand
TCTTTAATCAGAGGACATAAGTATCGATGGGATATTCAGGGTCTACGTTGTAATCGTCGTAAGACGGAAATTGAGTGTCTGCATAATCTATGTGGTGACCAACTGGTGGCCCATTGGCCCGGGGTGGGGGCTTAGGTTTGAGGAGCCACAAACCGAGGTGCTTGAGGATCTTCTTGATGACTTCAGGATCCTCTATGAAACTGATCAGTCTCATTCGCCCCTGACATTTTGGGCAAACAAGGGGATCAACATTAGAGGAAGGAGCTTTGAAGTATTCTAATAGGAAATAAAAACCTGACAATCAGGCTAGCGAATGAAACGAGATTCGCGGGTTTTAAATAATCGGTAGCCCGACCATCATTTTACGTCGTTCGCCGACGCTGGTAATTTTTCGCCAGTAGTGCTTGCCATCTTTGTCGGCGCGGCAAATTTTCTTAGAAGGACTCAAGACTTTCTGTGCCACTGAGGACTTGAGTTCAGGGACATGCCCCTTCACCGCTTTTTCAAGCGGTGGAGAAACCTCACCAAATACACCATTAACGTTAAAAGCCTTCCTGTTAAGTTCAACAACAGCCTTTTTAGCCTCTTTTGAATCGGCTGCTGCCGTCAAACGGAGTTTGATCCCACGATCATGCTCTCGGTGGTAGAGCGCAAAACCGGCAACCTGTTTTGCATCATCGATGAGGATGACCCAACGTGTATATTTCAATAGGGCATGTTTATTGCGGATGAGTAGATTTCTATCTATTTGGCTGTAAACATGTCGGTAAAGATTATAAACGCTAGTTAAAAGGTCATCAGGCATATCTACGGGATCAATCGGGACAAAAGGCTTGCCGCCGGTTGCGATCCAGTCGAAAGACTGCCTTGTTACCGAATCAACTGTAATTACGGCAAGCCAATGTGATTTCCCCCGCATTATGTCAGATCAACCTTACCGGTCTGATGTTCTACGGCATCATACAGTCCCTGTGACTCCGCCTCGCGGATTGCTTTTGCGATTTTGTGACGTTTTTCAAGGCGTTCTAGGATAACCCTGCCGACAGCCCGTTCAATACGAGGGCGCATACGTCTGCTGACCGGCAGGCGATCCACTTCAAGAAGAGCTTTCAGTTTGGAGTGCGGCAATCGCGCCAGTTCTGCTGTCTGCGGCTCTTTCAGGTGTGCAGGTGCATCCGGCAGAAGTCGCTCGGTAAACATCAGCGCCATCCATCTGGAGTATTTGACACGCTCTTCTGCCAGCGGCTTATATTTGCTAGGAAGCACAACAGCCTGTGGTTTTTTCCTATTGGTAACGACAACACCCCGGCCCATATCAGCCACTGCCCGGATAATTTCTGTTATGTGCTTTCGGAATCCGGTAATATTATAATTTTCGGCAATGCTCATGTATTCCCCCTTTAGCACTAATTAAGTACAGTTATCATTAAAATGTACATTAATATCATAATGGTCATTAAGGTAATTTGTCAAGGGAAACCTTTTCAGGTTGCAAAACTGATACTACTGATACTGATACTAACTGATAAGAACTCGCTTTTTGGTGGGGCGAGAATAGGACTGATAAGAACTCGCTTTTTGATTGATTGATAATTGAATTGATATTGATTGATTGATTGAATTGATAAGAACTCGCTTTTTGGTGGGGTGAGTATAGGAGAATTGGCCTTGTGCGTCAAGGAAAAAGCGATCACAACATATGGCGGTTTTGGGTTGTGCAGTTGTGCGAGGGCCTGTGGACAATCCGAGAACAAGGGGGAATTTGACT
>JAUWXF010000088.1 GCA_030616475.1 Desulfobacterales bacterium | reverse complement strand
TTCAGTGTTCAGGTTTCAGGTCTTGCTTTTTCAGTTCCTGACACCTGACACCTGGTGCCTGGTTTCAGTGTTCAGGTTTCAGACCCGCCTGCCAACGCCTGGGTCACACCGAGGTTACAATGCCCGCATACACGGCAATGGCGGGCAGGTCTTGCGTTTGTCGCTCCTGACACGTGACACCTGACACCTGACACCAAAAAGTAGGAACAAAAGAACTTATCTCTTGGCGCCCGCATCCTTGATAAGTGTAAACCGAGGAATGAAGGATGCCTCAATAACATATCTTTGACCTTTGGAAAAGTCGTATCAATTTAGCCTATTGAAAAAGCGAGTCTAACGAGCATACAGGTGATCCGATTCTAAAGCGGGTCACTGTTTGAGCGTATTAGTGAGCGTTAAGAAAGAACAGCAAAGTGACATATTTTTTCTAAGGGCCAAATGATATCCGCCAAAATCGAGGTTATTTACAAAAGTTATTCCCTGTTCTTTCTTTACGCTCACTTATGCGCGAGTTTGAGCCGGTTTAGAATCGGATTGCCTGTATGCGATGATGTTTTCAAAGAACTAAAACGTTACGAAAAGTCATAACTCCATAATAATGCGCCCTCTCCACACTGCCGGTGTGTCCGCCTAAGACAGCGTTTCGATTTTGGGGGTTTCTTTCATCCTATCAAAATAGAGCTTCGTAGAACCTAAAATGGCAAACGGCATGATTATGAGGCCCAAGAACGGGATCAGAAGAGGGCACCCAAACCCCAGCAAAATAAGCTTGTACCGCCACACCGCCTTAATCCGGTCTTTTAGGAGCGGATAGTCTCTTGAAAGAGAAAAGTCTATATAATCCCAAGCAATAAGGACCCCGGCAACGATAAAGCTCAATACCGTGCCTACCACAGGGACAAAGAGCAGAGGCAGGGGGATAACCAACATCAGCAGAGCTTTTTTGACTTCCTCTTTCATGACTGTCAGGACACCCTTCGCAGGGGAGGCTACCTGCTCGCGGGGGGCATTTTGGTAGTGGATCCGCTCGTACCTTGTACTAATGTAGTCATAAACTGGTGAGGCCAGAACGTTAGAAAGCACGATGAACATATAGAACATGACCACGAGGACGATCAGGTAAAGAAAAAATTTGACGACATGCAGATAGGCCCAGTAAAGCCACCCCACGTACGTGGAAGATTCGCCAGTTTCAACGTGCCAGACCATGCGCAATAGATTATCTGCATAGAGGGTAAACATGTAAAAGGCAAAGATGTAGAGGGCCAGTGTTATGAGAAAAGGAACAATGGAGAGGGTCAGGAAAGAAAGATGGCTAAAGCCGAAGCGAATTCCCCTGATATGGAACCTCCAACCTTCAGAGAAGGCCGTGATGGATTCGAACATGTGTGACCCCCAGACGCTTTTTGACCCCAGGCTATAGAATCGCTACTCGATTTTACATAATCCGCAGCAGGCCCTGTTAAATATCAGGGACTTCAATCGTTATAGATGGTGAGGTAAAGTGTGGGGGGTTGAATAGATGATGAACTATCGATGGTTCAGGTCAACAGCGGTGATGTGCGTGCCCGGGTCAGGAGGCACGATAATCAACCATTTCTTTAAGTTCCTTGCCACACTTGAAAAAGGGAAGTTTCTTCGGCTTTACCCGGATAGCTTCCCCTGTCTTCGGGTTTCTGCCGGCATACGCCCTGTATTTCTTTACATGGAAGGAGCACAGTCCGCGTATCTCCACTCTGCCCTCATGTGCAAGGGCATCGGACATTTGATCAAAGAAAAGTTCGACTACCTCGTCGGCCTTGACTCTCGTGAGACCAGTTTCCTTCCTTAAAGCTTCTACCAGTTCTGCCTTATTCATCGCCTCTTTCTCCTCTACGTGGGTCGGAACATAAAATCGCGGAGCGGAGCTAAGTTCCAGTCTCCAATGTACCTTGTATCAGAAATCGTTCGATAAATCAAGTGATTATAAAAATTTTCTCGTGGCGTGCAAAACGTGTCTACAATTGCTCGGCACCGACTTTCAAGTGCTGCAAGACTTTGTCGAAGACTTTTTCGAGTCTCAAGGATTGATCAAAGATGATCTTTGTATATTGCCTCAGCCTGTCCTCCGGGCAGTCCTTGGTGTATGCAAGCCTTGAAAATCCCCCGATAGCAGCGAGGGGATTTCTCAATTCATGCATCAATCGAAGGGACACTTTATTTGCAAAATCAAGTACTTCCTGGCGTTTCTGAGCCTGGCACAGTCGCCTCTTTTCAATGAGACGGGCCACACACATGCTGATGTCCAAGCGTTTGAATGCCTTTTTTACAAAATCATAGGCTCCAACCTTGATGGCCTGAACAGCCTTGTTATAGTCTCCGGCTCCAGTGATAAATACAATGTCACACTCTGGGCAACTTTCTTTAAAGCGTTTGGAGAATTCAAGCCCGTCCATGTTCGGCAAGCCGATATCAACAAAGGCAAAATCATAGTTGTTGCCGTTCGTGCACTCAAGGGCCTGTAACGGATCCAGGAATATTTCATAGGCCACGCCCGATTCTTCCAGGACCGAGGCAATAAACTCACAGACCTCGTTGTCATCGTCTAAAATAAGGGCTTTCATCGCGTACCTCTTAGCGCTGGAAAAGGCTTTCTTTTCCTCTTCAGCCAGCAAAACCCTCACATGACCATCCAATTCAGGTACTCTTCGTAAACATGCTTGTCGAGTTCATGGACCCCTTCCCTGTCGAACTTCAGCAGCCTCCACGAAAGGCCTCGCTCCTGCTCTATCTCCTTACAAAGACGTATCAGCGAAGGAACCGCATTCGTCTCATGCTCCACAGTGCTTCGTGCAAACATCATCTTGCCGTCACCATAGATGCCAGACATGATGACTTCTGCAAAGACGCCATCGCCGACCGGCACTTCAAAAGCCGCTACATAGAGCTCTTCTACCCGTCTGGTTTTTGGCGTATTGTCGATCGTTTCCCGTTTGTGACCTGTAGCCGACATGTTTCAGCCCCCACTGGTGTTCTTTCTTAGAATGATTTTTCAAATAGATCTTGATCCATTCCGTATGCAACTCCGGTGCCAAGTGTGAAGCTGATAACCGTCTGCAATGTCCAGGTATTTTGAGTAGAGGAGTGCGATGTCAAGAGGCTGAGGACAAGATATGACAAAAGATGACACCATCACAGGGCAAATTTTGCCGTGGGACGTACCAGCTTTTCGGGCGGGCATAAAGCCCGCCCCTACACACATCAGCAGGTACAGACCGTAGGGGCGGGGTTTACCCCCGCCCGGACCCTAGTTTCCACGCAGGGCGTATTTGATGACCGTATATCACTGTTTGAAGAAGCAAGGTATTGAAATGGCAAGATGAAATGTCTCACAAGTTCATACGTTTCACCCATCTGTCAAGGACGGGGAAATCCGAAATTCGAATATCGAAGCACGAAACAAATTCAAATGACCGAAATATCAATAACCAAAACGGAAAGCGGTATCACCAGACCGCTTTTGTTTTGAATTTTGAACATTTGAATTTTGATATTGTTTCGTATTTCGGATTTCGATATTCGGATTTTCACAACGGATATTGCGTTTCGTCAACATGTTAAATTGCCAAAATCGAACTTAGAACTTATGAGATACAGCACTAGTTTCCACGCAGGGCGTATTTGATGACCGTATATCACTGTTTGAAGAAGCAAGGTATACAATCCAGATAGGTCTTCGTGAGTCCGAGTCATAAAATCGCTGCGCGATTTTATATAACGCGGCTACGCCGCTCAAGAAACGAAATTCCTATACTATCGAGTTACGTATTGAAGAATGCGGAATATCCCTTATAGGTCATGTAGGTATCAGCCTTGCTTGCAATCTCAAAGGGAGAATGCATAGAAAGAAGCGGAGTGCCGCAGTCTACAACCTCCATGCCATAGATGGCCAGAAACCTGGCAATCGTGCCGCCGCCGCCCTCATCCACCTTACCCAGTTCGCCGGTCTGCCAGACGACCCTGTTTTCGTTGAATAGTTTTCGGATTTGAGCCATGTATTCGGCATTAGCATCGCTTGATCCGTACTTGCCGCGAGAGCCGGTAAACTTGGTGATACAGACGCCATATCCGATCCTGGCCGCATTGCGCTTTTCATGCACGTCCTGGTAATCCGGGTCGAGAGCACCGGTCACATCGGCAGACAGCGCGCCGGAGGACATCAAACAGGATCTGAGAGCCGATCCACTGGGCTGCTCACCGGTTACCTCAAACAGATCTGCCACAAAGTCTTCCAGGAAACGCGATTTTGCTCCCGTACTCCCATCGCTTCCGATCTCCTCCTTGTCGATGAAAAAGGCCACTGCCGTTGTCTCCGTGGTCTTTAGTTCGCCCACCGCCTCAAGCGCCGCATAAGCGCATACCCGATCGTCCTGGCCATAGGCACCGATAAGGCTCCGGTCCCAGCCCACATCACGCGCCTTGCCGGCAGGTACGATCTCTATCTCAGAACTCACCAGGTCTTCTTCGACAATACCGTAGGTGTCGAAGAGGTATTGAAGTACTGCAAGCTTGAAACGCTCTTTGGTTTCATCGTCGCCTATGGGTACGCTGCCGACCAAAACGTTCAACTTCTCCCCTTCAAAGGCCTCAGATACCTTTTTTTCCGTCTGGACCTTACGTGCAAGATGCGGCAGGAGATCGGCTATAGTGAAAACAGGGTCATGGTCTGATTCGCCCACGTCCAGATCGAGATGGCTTCCATCTTTTTTGATGACCTTACCGTGAACGGCCAGGGGTCGAGCCAGCCATTGATACTTCTTGATACCACCATAATAGTGGGTCTTCAGAAAGGCAAGGTCCACCTCTTCATAGAGGGGGTTTTGCTTCAGGTCAAGCCGCGGCGAGTCAATGTGAGATGCGATAAGATTCACACCTGAAATCAGAGGCTTTTTGCCAACTACAGCCAAAACAATATTCTTGTTCCTGTTGATCTTGTAAAACCTCCTTCCGCCTCTGGCCCGTGTGATATCCTTGAACCCCTTCTTTTTGGCAAAGACCTCGATAAGGCGCACGGCCTCACGCTCTGTCTTAGCGGAATCGAGAAAAGCTTTGTATCTTTCAGCAAACTCAAAGACCTTCTTTTTTTCTCCTGGTCCCAGGACATCCCACACAAGTTCTGGCTTGCGGACAAGGCGCTTTCTGAGTTCTTCTACTTTTTTTTTGCTCAGGTTTCCTTTCATATCTCTTCTCAACCCCCTTTTTAACTAGTTCGGTGTCCCAAAAGTTCTGTATTTGATTTTGGCAATTCAACATGTTGCCGGAACGTTACAACGGCTGTCAAAATCCGAATATCGAAATCCGAAATCCGAAACAATATCAAAATTCAAATGTTCAAAAATCAAAACAAACAAAAGCAGTTTAGCACTGTGTCTATATGTTTTGGTCATTGATATTTTTCTCATTCGAATTTGTTTCGAATTTCGATATTCGAATTTCGAGTTTCCCCGTCTCTGACAGATGGATTAAATGTATGTACTTCTGTGATATTTCGTTTTGCCAGTTTAGGATACAGAATTTATGAGACGGGGCACTAGTCATTGTGGCTTTGCCTGATCGCCCGCTGAATCCTTGCAACAGCCTCTGTGTAGAGCTTCTTGTCCCCATGGCTTGCCGCTTTCTTATACAGTTCCCTTGCCATCCTGAGACTTTTCATGTCACCAAGGGTTTCGTGGGCCACCCCCAGGTTGTAATACGCAGCAGCGTTGTCGGGTTCGTCATGAATCACTTGCTCCCAGATTTCTATGGCCTCTTCCCAGGTCCCGCCTTTGGCCAATTCTGCCCCCTGTTTCACCATTCTGTTTCCACCTTCGTCAAGCCTGATCATCCTGGCAAGCTTCATGCGGGAGAGCTTTGCAACAAGCCTGGTAGCCAGTCCGGCAGCCAGTTTGTCCAAAGTACCATTTTGAGTCGGCAGATCGCTCAACTTATGGCCGAGAGGGCCGTACTCCTTGTCACCGCCAAACTTCTCATCATGGATTTCTTTGAGCATGCCAGTGGTGATGACTCGTTTGGTCTTCAGATCGAATACATTGTACTCCATGTCAACAGAGACCTGTCGAATGACATATGGGACAGGCCTGAGCACAGTGCGTTTGATTTCCACATCGACCCACTGACCATAGATGTTTTTTCCCTTCTTGTAATGGCCTGTCCCTTCGTTCACCTGCACCTGATCGGTGCCGTGCATGTCATGGAGATCAGCGGTCACATGGCCTGTCATCACGGCATCGGCTTCAAAATCTTCAAGGGCGTGCAAAAGCCCGGTATCCTCTGCTCTGTCATATGAGCGTTTGGCCAGGGCACGAAGCTGGGTGGCGTCCCTCGGGTTGAAATGTTGAACTTCGGCGAGTCTGTTGTAAACGTGACGCCAGAGCATTTCCCCATAAGCCCCATCAAACTTCAGGACAGCTATAGTGCGAACGCTTTCCCAGCAAGCTTCGGGACGTATGATACGGTACACCTGCTTCTTGATAGGGGCACAGGCAAACCAAGTTATTGTGGCAACGAGCAAAAGGCCTACCCACAGTCTGGTCCCCTTACGCTTGTTGTCCATGGATCTTCTTTTTTCTCCTACCACCCACATCTCGTGGCACAAAATCACTTCAAGGAATTCTCTTCAAGTTATAAAATCGCTTCGCGATTTTATGCAACGCGGCTACACCGCTCAAAAAAAGAAAATTCCTATACAATCAAGGTAATATTTCTTAAGGGATCTCATCGTAGTTGCGGTCCATGTCCTTCTTGTCAGACATGCCTAGTGTCTCAAAAGTTCTATGCACGATTTTGGCAATTTAAGATTTCCATAAATCGGAGCAACCACATACAAAAAATCCGAATATCGAAATCCGAAATCCGAAACAAATCCGAAATCGGAATGCTCAAATGTCCAAAACATCAACCCAAACCGGACGATACCGAAGCCCTGCATTCGATATTAAGACACTGAAGTGATTAGTGTTTTGGAATTTTAAGATTTTGGTCATTGGAATTTGTTTCGAGTTTCGATATTCGAATTTCGGATTTCCCCGTCTCTGATAAGTGGATTAAATATAACCAAGTTGACAACATTTCATTTTGCCAATTTGGAATACGGAATTTATGAGACGGGGCACTAGTCACTTACTTTCAACAATCAGTGTTACCGGCCCATCATTGACCAGAGATACGGCCATCATGGCCTGAAACTGACCTGTGGCTGCCGAGATACCATTCAATCTGACTCGATCAACGAAATAGTCATAAAGCCTTTCGGCCTTTTCCGGAGGGGCTGCTTCAACAAAGGATGGGCGCCGGCCCTTACGGCAATCGCCAAGGAGGGTAAATTGGGAGACTATTAGCATCTCGCCACCCGTATCAACAAGGGAGCGGTTCATCTTGCCGGCATCATCTTCAAAGATTCTCAGGTGTGCGATCTTGTCTGCCAGATAATCCGCGTCTTTCTCCTCATCAGACAGAGAAATCCCTAATAGTACAAGGAGCCCCGGTCCAATCTGCCCTACGGTCTGATCGGACACACGAACCTCGCACGCTGTCACTCGCTGAACAACTGCTCTCACCTGAAATCCCTTTACGACACCTGGCCGACCCATCCGCAGGAGTATGTCAAAGTAAGTATTAATTCATTCACACATAAAGACATTTTTATCCGTACACCAGACAGGGACGCTAAAAAATTCGAAGCACGAAGCACGAAATTCGAAACAAATTCGAAATTCAAATGTTCAAACGCTCAAGACATAGGCTGTTGCCACCAGTAATCTTCCAATTGGTATTGTTTTGAATTTTGCATTTTTGTCATTTGATATTGTTTCGGATTTACCAAAAATTGATTACGCGAATAACTTCGTTACTTCAGGGCGTTACCTCCTTAGATGACGTGGCCTTGTGTCAGTGGTCCTGCGTGATTTCGTGCCACTGCTGGAGGCTTGTGAAGTATAGGCCTACCCTTATTAGAGCTATATCAACCTCCTTGGCTCTTGCCAGCATGGCCTGGTAGGCTGTCAGTTGAGGCAGGTAGTATTCGAGCTGCTGTTTTACAAATTCAGCTTCCGCCTGCCCGGCCACGGGCCGTGAGGTCTTGAAATCAACAATCCACCAACGGTCGCCGTCTTGCTTGACAAAGTCGAGGATACCCGTCTGGATCTTGCCTGGCTGGTTCACGGCCTCTATGGCGTATTCGCTTTTCCCATCAGCAGATGTGCGGTCAAGTAGCCATTGGAAAAATGGCTCCTTCCGGCACGCCGTTACCTCATCCGCAATCTCTTGCGCGACGGCAGTGGCCGTGTCCGGGTTCATCCCCTCGGCCGCAAGGGCAGTGGCGATCCTTTCGGTTTCCGGGAACTCTCTGCCGTGCCAGAGGGCCTCAATGAGCCGATGGGTTATGGTTCCTCTTATAGCGGCGTGCTCTGCCGGTTCGGTCTCGCCCCTTGCAGCATCTTGTGCATACAGAGAAGTATCTGCGAGTTCGGAAGGCGCTTCAATAAGATAAGGGAGTGGCTGGGCCTCAAAGGGCAGAGGGTCTGGCAGTGGCTGGACCTGCTTAACCTTTTCCCGGGCAACGGTTGGACCGGGGTGATTGAAAAAGGTAGAGATCATGTCCCCGTCATGATTGGTTGTGTGTGTCAGGATCCAGGCCAATGGGGAATCCTTGGGGGCCTTCAGCCCGCATTTGCTATTTGCTGATAATTCAGCACCTGGGGCAAGGAAAACCGCTTCTCTTCGGCATCCAACCCGCCTGCCACTGCGAGGCACGAGCGGGCAGGTGCCTTTAGTAGCTGTGCTGTCATCTTTGCTTGAAATGGCTGGATGCCTACGTTCAGCTGTATTCCTTACCCCCTGAACGCCTGCGGTATTTGTTGCCAGGCCGCTTAAGAAAAGCTCCTTCCTGGCACGTGTTATCCCTACGTAGAGGAGTCTCCTGGCCTCGCCCACTTTGCGACCATTGGCCAGACGCTTTAATACGCGATAGCCCGGATCGGGTTCACCCAGCCTCCGGTCAGGGCCCATGGCAATAAGTGGGAGCCCCGGCGGCTCTGAGGATCGTTCCAACAGATATGGTGGGTGCTGACCAACAGCGAGTGGTCGCCAATCCAGAAAGGGGAGAAAGACCACATCAAACTCGAGTCCTTTTGCCCCATGTACGGTCATCAGGTCTACCGGAGCACTTGCTGCATCCGGAGACTCAGGGGCATAGAGGGTCTCGAGGGCCAGATCGAGACGCAAAAGGGTTTCCTCAGGAATCCCTGTCTCAATTGATTCCAGTACCTCAAGGAACAGACGGCAGTTGGCGACACCTTCGGCACCGAACCTGGCGGCCACCCTTGCGGGACCATCAAGAGCCATCCATACGTCTCGAACCACTTCGGCCAGGGGATGCCTCCCTACCCGCGAGCGGCCCAGATCCAGTGCGGCCTGTATTCGCTCTATCTCCGGATATTGTTCGGCGGCAAGCTTTAGCTTCCGGGACCAGGCAACAGGGGGCATACAGGCGATCTTGAGCAATAAATGGGCATCTACCCAGGCCCAGGGGGACCGCACAATGGACGCCCAGGCAAGATCATCGTGGGGCCGGCACAGGGCAGTCGTCATCTGGTAGAGATGCACGACCTCGGGTTGCTCCGCCACCTTGAGCCCTTCCTTCACTCGCACAGCAAGGCCGATTTTGCGCAGGGCCTTCAGGTAAAGGGGCAGGCGATTTCGGGTGAAGAGAAGTATCCCGATGCTTGCCCCGGGCGATCGTTCAATTAGGATGTAATTGACAGTTTGGGCCAACCATTGGGCCTCTGCCTCTGCCGGGGAAGAAACCGTGTTGTCTTCAAAGAAGATATTCAGGGACACAGGAGGCGCTTGCGGGTTGTCCTGGAGCCGGGGGTGTGCCGTTGATGGCTGGAATGGGACTTCATCAAAGGCGGCCTTAGGGTTCGCCATGGCAGTACGGCTAAAGAACTGGTTTGTCCACGTGACAATGGGCGCTTGTGAGCGAAAATTGGCTTCAAGCCGTATGTTGGTCACCGGCAGAAGTCCCTGGCCTGAAACGGGTATACCTTTTTTTGCCTCCAGGAAGAGTCGCACCTCGGCCTTTCGGAAGGCGTACACCGACTGCTTGGGGTCTCCCACCAGAAATATCGTGCGACCGTCACCATGGGCCCATCCGGCACAGAGGCGCTGGATGAAGGTCCACTGGCTGCGACTGGTGTCCTGAAATTCATCTACAAGGATATGCTGAATACGATGGTCCAGAAAAAGCTGAATGTCGCTCACCGCATCTTCGCCCACGGTTTTCAGAGCAGCCTGTTCCAGTCCCACGAAGTCAAGGACATGCTGCCGCCGGCATCCTCTTTCGTATGTAGTGATTGCCCGGGCCGCCAGTATAATCAGATCCGCCAGGGCATCAATATCCGTGAGGGACACATCCGGCCCGGGGAGATCTTTCAGGTCGCAAAGCAAACGGCTTGGTTCTTCGGGAAGGCTTTTTGCCTGTTGCCCCCACGGTCCCTTGGCAAATCCCTTGTAAAAGCCGCCCATAGCAGGGCCGGTCCGTTGTCGGGGCTTCCCATCCTTGGTGGTTAAGGCCTCGGCTATTTCCTTCCAGGCGGAAAGCTCCGTCCATGCCGTTTTAGGGAGATCTTCAGGCAGCAGATCCGCATTCGGGGCGCCCTTTTCCTTGAGGTGACGCCAAAAAGCATTCCAACCTTGACCCAGAGATGTAGCCTTGAAGGCATCAGAAGCCTCCCCTAAAAAACCCCTTATTACGCCGCCCATACGTCGGGTGAGAGCCGCCTCAAAGTCGCTCAGGTTGGGATAAACCCTGAGGGCCTTAACCAGATCGGAAAAGAGATCTCTCTTTCTTACCAGGTCTTTTATCTCATCTACAAGGGCGGGGAGGCGGTTGTTCAGACGCAGAAGGCGGCTTTCAAACGCCCTGCGCTCAGGGGCTCCTTCAGGCATGGAGACAACATCACGGATCATCTCCCGGATCGATTCATCCAGAACAAGACCCTGTTCCTCTTCTTCAAGTACCACACTCTCCGGTGGAACTTCGGCCTCCAGAGGCGCCCGCTTTACTAAGGTGTAGCAAAAACCATGAAAGGTCATCACCTGGAGTCCTTCCGGGGAAAGCAAAAGGAAGCGATGCGCTTCATGCTGTTTGAGGGCCTCTTTTGCGCTTTCCAACAGAGCCGCCTCAAGGCCGCTAACTGGCTCCGCCCCGGAGTAAGCCTTCTGTAAAAGCCCTCCTATGCGGGCTTTCATCTCGCCCGCTGCCTTGTTCGTGAAGGTGAGGGCCAGGATCTCATGGGGATGCCTGACACAGCTCAGAAGCTTTATGAACCGGGCCACAAGAAGCATGGTCTTGCCGGAACCCGCCGGGGCCTCCACATGATGGCTCCGGGTAATATCAAGGGCAAGCTCTCTGGCCTCGTTGTCCGGGGGCAGGTTCATACAAAAACGTCTCGGAGCTTCTACAACTGATTGAATATACAGGCTTTTTTGAGGCCTGGATTTTTGCCTCGTGCCGGAATGATGGAATGATGGAATACTGGAATGTTGATTTTCAGCGGAAGTATGTCATTTGTAGACTTCCCTGTCAACAGTGGTTTTCCCAATAACCCAATAACCCATTTTGCCAGAACCCATTATTCCATCATTCCAGTATTCCAACATTCCAATTGTGAGCGGAGCGAACTAACTTGCCACGCTTTAATTGCGTCACATTATCCCAAATTTCGCAAGTATTATCGAAACAAAAGCAAGAACTTGATAGGAGATGGAGCCCCTCCTCCGCCCTTCCCTCCCCTGTTCAACACGTGGGTATATATCTCTTCACCGCTTTTTGAAGAGAACTTTTTTCTATGTCATGGCGTCTGACCTTTCCGGACCGGGGATCCCTGGAAAACCCAAATATCCCTCTTCAGTACTCATCGAAAGGTGCCTGATGCGGATATGCTCTCTGACCTGATCCAAGAGTTTTTTCGGTTTGTTGTTCATACGTCCCCTCGCAGTTTTTCTTGATTTTTCCTATTTATGCGGATACATTGCAAAAAATTTAAAAGAAAACGGACTATAGAACCTCAATTGAGCGATAACGCTCAATTGAAAGTTATTTGTTATTCGTTATTCGTTGCTCGAAAAGAACCAGTTACTATTCTGTATCTCTATCAAAAGTGAGATATAATTCCGCTTATCATTCACTTAAAACCAATAACCAACAACGGATAACAGATAACACCTAATGGAGTTTTAACTCAATTAGGGTAGAACATATGTGCTATACATGTTTTTGACTGTCAAGAGTTTTTGAGGGTTCTGGAATTTACGGGGATCGGCATTGCCCATAACGTATAGCGTAAGATGGAAGAAAATCCCCATTTGGTCATTACTGCCCGGGTTATGTGGAACAATTTCCCCACTTGCCAGATATGGTGGAAAAACTTCCACGTTCCCATGTCATAGCGGAAAAATTTCCACTTTTTGCAAGGAATACGGAAAAATGTGGAAAAAACTCCACTGACTTACTAGTTAGGTCTTTTATTAAAGGAGAACCTATGTCCCTCACGGATAGCCTTCTTGCAACCATTCTTGGCGCATTAGTTGTTTGGCTGATCACAACAGTTGTCTCGCATTTCGTAAAAAAAACAAGATTGC
>JAUWXF010000037.1 GCA_030616475.1 Desulfobacterales bacterium | reverse complement strand
GTCAATCTGCGGAATCGCTTGTGCGACGTACCGACGTACGTCTCCGCGCAATCCCTTGAGTTCCTTGACCTTGCGAAAAATTGCTCATTTCTGAATTGGAAACTGACGTTAGTGCCCATCATGTCAAGATTCGTTTATGGATGGGCACTAATTAAGACGTCTCGGAAATTCTACAACCTATTGAAGTTATAGATGTTTATTGGCGCTACTGCAAGTTCGATCAGGGAATAATGGAATGATGGACACGTAGTGAAGCTTGCGCTCATATTGGAATGATGTAAAAGAAAAAAAGACCAAAATCCTCTTAAACCCAAGATTCCACCATTCCAATATTCCAGTATTCCCTGGCCCAGACCCTGGCCCAGACCGGGTTTTTCACTCTGTGGCATTCTCCATCTTCTGTCGCACCAGGGCGGGCCGGGTTTTTCTTTCGGAGGCATTGTCCAACTTCTGTCGCACCAGGGCGGGCCAATTGTGAGCGGAGCGAACTAAGTTCGTCTATGCAGGTGTGACGGCCAGGGAGGGAGACTATCATGACTATGCATCAGTTTGGTTACGGTAAGCTGGATCAGCCCGGGGTTGTCCAGTTTTTGTTTCATCCCCGCAAGGAAGTCGATTCAAAACCGCCACCTGGTGCCATAGATTATGACATTATTGTAGAAGAGGGAATTCCGATCGGCGCCAGGTTTTACATGGCAGGTGCGGCAGATCCAAATATTCTCTTTTTTCACGGCAATGGGGAGATCGTTAGCGATTACGACAGCATCGGCCCCATGTATAACGAGCACGGCCTGAATCTGCTTGCTGTGGACTATCGGGGTTATGGAAGGAGTGGAGGGGTACCTACGGTGTCGTCCATGATGCGTGATGCCCATGTCATATTTAAGGAAATGCAGCACTGGCTCCAAGATGCCAAACACACGGGTCCCCTTGTCATCATGGGCCGATCCCTTGGAAGCGCCTGTGCTTTAGAATTGGCGGCTTCCTACCAAGGAGACATATCAGGACTTATCATCGAAAGTGGATTTCCCCATACTGTTCCACTCTTGAACTGCCTGGGAATTGACACACAAGCCCTGGGTATCACCGAGGCAGATGGTTTAAAGAACACGCAAAAGATCGCACAGTTTGCCAAACCAACCCTTATCATGCATGCCCAGTACGACCAGTTTATTCCTGTGATGAGCGCCGAAATCTTAAATGTTCAATGTGCCGCACGCAGCAAAGAATTTCGCATGGTGCCCGGTGCTGACCACAACACCATCATGATGCGCACTGGCAAGTGGTACTTTGAAACCATTAAGCGGTTTACAAACAAGATTGAGGGAAAACGTGAGAAGCGTTCTTTCCGCCGAAAGCGGACCAGGTGAGACACTAGCCCAAATTATGCGCGAGAGACCTCCCCAAAATGTTTTTCTTAAGGTCTGTAGCGGGATTCGGTGAGTGCGCAAGATTTTTCCTTGACAATGGCAAATAGTTTCGTGTAATGTTGTATTCTGTTGATGTAGAGGAGAACAGATGCACGGTTACCCAAAAAACCAACTGCAAAAAACCAACTGGTATTGGTGGTGGAGCTCCGGAGGGGTTTATCCGCCGCTTGACAGGTAACCGGTATTTCCGGTAAGAATCCGAAGCCGTGGGTAAGCTCCTTGTCCACGGCTTTTTGTTTCAGGGCCGTGGGTCTCTGAAGTGCCCGCGGCTTTTTTTGTCCGCCTTGGCCAGAGTGGTTAAGTGAGCTAAAATGCCTAAAGTGCCTAAAGTGAGCTAAAGTTGAAGAGCTGAAGTCGGTTTTGTAAGAATTGGTCTTATTCCTTTAACTTTAGGCACTTTAGTTCACTTTAGGCACTCCATTCTTGACACGGGATGCGTCGTTTGGTCAATTTGAGGAAGTTATTTTGATTGCATCCCTTAATGGGAGGCTTATGGTGATTCACCCCACCAAAGAAGAATTCCTTCGGCTGGCACGCCGGTGCAATGTCATTCCTGTCTTCAAGGAGCTGACAGCAGATACCGAAACACCCATCAGCCTCTTCAAGAAGGTGGCTCAGGGGCCCGAGTCTTTTCTTTTGGAAAGCGTAGAAGGTGGCGAGCGTTGGGGCAGGTACAGTTTCATCGGCCATCGCCCTCGGCTCGTGATAAGAATATGGGGTGAGGAGATTGAGGTCAGCCGCGGCAACGATCAGTGCACTCGATTAAGGGCACGGCCGTTCGCCTATCTCAAGGACCTGATGGATGACTTTCGTGCCGCGGCTATGACCGGCCTGCCCCGATTCTTCGGGGGGCTTGTGGGGTACATCAGCTACGATATGGTGCGCTTCTTCGAACGCTTGCCGGATTCCAAACCAGACGATGTGGGGATGCCGGACGTCACTTTCATGATGCCGGAGCAGGTGATTATCTATGACAACCTGACCCAAACTATCAAGGTGGTGGCTAATTGCTACGTGTCGGAATATGCCAACCCCGCGGATGCCTATGATGAGGCGGTCGAGCAGATTAAGAAGACCGAAAAGCTGGTCCATGTCTCCATGCCATCTCAAGCGAGACCAAGAGGTCCGCGGCAAGTTCCGGCCTTGACGGCGAATATGGCTCGGAGTCGATTCGAAAATATAGTCAGCCGGGCTAAGGAATACATCGAGCAGGGCGATGCCATCCAGGTGGTTCTGAGCCAGCGTTTTGATGCAGACCTTCGTGTTGAGCCTTTTGAGATTTACCGGGCCCTCAGACGGGTGAACCCATCTCCGTATATGTACTACCTGCAATTCAACGGCGAGACCATCATCGGCGCCTCTCCCGAGGTTCTGGTCCGTCTGGAAGACGGCCGTGTGGCGTTGCGCCCCATAGCCGGCACCCGGCCACGGGGTAAAGATGCCGAGGAAGATCAGCGTTTGGAGGATGAGCTACGTGCTGACCCCAAGGAGCGGTCAGAGCACCTAATGCTGGTGGACCTGGGTCGAAACGATGTGGGCCGTGTGGCCGCTGTCGGAACCGTTGAGGTCAAGGACTTCATGGTGGTGGAGCGGTACTCCCATGTGATGCATCTGGTATCGCACGTGGAAGGAGATCTGGCACCCGGTCTCGATATGTTTGATGTTCTGCGTGCCTGTTTTCCGGCCGGCACGGTTTCCGGAGCTCCCAAGGTGCGAGCCATGGAAATCATCGACGAACTGGAGCCCACGCGACGGGGGCTTTATGCAGGCGCAGTCGGCTACTTCGGTTTTTCCGGTAACATGGATTTTTGTATCGCCATCCGCACACTCCTCGTGCGAGGTAGCCGCGTCTACCTTCAGGTGGGTGCAGGGATCGTCGCTGATTCGGACCCAGCCATGGAGTATGAGGAGACTGTGAACAAGGGTAAGGCCCTGGTAAAAGCCTTGGAGATGGCCAATAGCGGATTGGTGTAGTTTGATGTCACGGGAATTCTACAACTTGTTGACATTATAGCCCTTTATTGGCTTGCCTGCGATCCCGAGAAAGGAATGATGGTGAGCGGAGCGAACTAGGTTGGAGGAATTGAGAGTTGATCCTGATGATCGATAACTATGACTCGTTTACGTATAATCTCGTTCAGTACCTGGGCATATTGGGTGCCGATGTAGAAGTGCGACGCAATGATCAAATCAGTTTGGAAGAGATCGAAACCATGGCGCCCGAACGGCTGGTTATCTCGCCGGGGCCTGGCGTCCCACAGTCGGCGGGAATCATTATCCCCGTGATCCAGCGCTTCTATCGGCAGTTGCCTATCCTTGGTGTGTGCCTGGGACACCAGGCTGTGGCTGTTTCTTTTGGTGGCCGGGTGGTACGTGCTGCCCGGCTCATGCACGGCAAGGTTTCAAAGATTTACCATAACAGCCGGGATGTTTTTCGTGATGTGCCCGATCCTTTTACTGCCACCCGTTACCATTCTCTGGCTATTGAACGTGAAAGTCTTCCATCCTGCCTGGAGGTCTCGGCAGAGGCAGAGGATGGCGAGATTATGGGGCTGAGGCATCAGGACTACCCGGTGCATGGGATACAGTTTCACCCGGAATCTATTCTCACTCAGGAGGGGATGCGTATTTTGGAGAACTTCCTGACTCTTTAAAGGACAGAGTTCGTCAAGTCGTAACATTTTGGTTCTTTCAAAACATTATCGCATACAGATGATCCGATTCTAAACCGGCTCAAACTCGCGCATAAGTGAGCGTAAAGAAAGAACACGGCTCACTAATACACTCAAACAGTGACCCGCTTTAGAATCGGATCACCTGTATGCTCATTTGACGTAACCAAAACGGAGGAAATCATGCTGAGGCAAGCTATCCGGAAAGTGGTGGAGCGCTCGGACCTGAGCGAAGAGGAGATGGAAGCTGCCATGGAAGTGATCATGAGCGGCCAGGCTACCCCGGCCCAGATCGGCGCCTTTATAACCGCCCTTCGTCTCAAAGGCGAGACCATTGAGGAGATCACGGGTGCCGCACGGGTCATGCGGCGAAAGGCGACCCGCATCCGTGTCGATAACGCATTGACAAACATAGACCGGGACGAGATCAACCTGGACCAGGAAACGATCGTTGATACCTGTGGCACCGGCGGTGATGGCACCAACACGTTCAATGTTTCTACTACCACGGCCTTTGTGGTGGCCGGGTGTGGCCTGCGGGTGGCCAAGCACGGCAACCGTTCCGTATCCAGCCTTTGCGGCAGCGCCGATGTCGTCGAACGGTTGGGAGTGAATCTGGACGTACCGCCTGCTGTGGTTGAGAAGTGTCTCAACCAGGTGGGCATCGGCTTTCTCTATGCCCCGGCCCTGCACGGTGCCATGAAGTATGCCATCGGACCTCGTCGGGAGATCGGCATCCGCACCATTTTCAACATCCTCGGTCCTCTTACCAATCCGGCGGGGGCGAACGTTCAAGTGCTCGGCGTTTACGAAAAGGAGCTTACGCCGGTTCTGGCCGAGGTTTTAAATAAGCTGGGCACGCGCAGTGCCTTTGTGGTCTACGGCGAAGGTAGTCTTGATGAAATCAGCATCACCGGCAAAACCCAGGTGAGCGAGTTGAAGAACGGCCAGGTTACCACCTACACCATTGAACCGGAAGACTTTGACTTGCCTCGCGCCAACCTGAATGATATCCGGGGTGGCGACGTTCAGGAGAATGCCGGCATTGTCCTCAGCGTACTTCAAGGTGAGCCGGGGCCCCGGAGAGACATGGTGCTTCTGAATGCTGCCGCTGCCCTCGTGGCAGCAGGGCGGGCAACCGATTTTCGGGACGGTATCACCCAGGCCGGTGAGGCCATTGATGCCGGGCGTGCCCTGGAAAAGCTTGAGGGGATGAAGGCAATCACAAACGAATATAAAGAGGCCTGATCCGGCCAGGCCGGAAGCAAATCCGAAACTCGAATATCGTACTGTTTTCAAGGCGTGAGCCGCAAATACGAAACCCTGGCCCAAACCTGAATTACTGGCTTGGTAGCTTATAATAAGCCGAAGCGCCAGGGCGGGCAAATTCGAATATTAAATGTCCAAATTTTCAAAACTATGGGAGCGGTTTCAACTGCAATGTAATAGCTCACAATTTTGTGTCTTTTTTGAATTTTGAATTTTTGTCATTCGATATTGTTTCGAATTTCGGGTTTCGAATTTCGAATTTCAATCTTTCAGCGTATGAATAGAGTATTCTGCTGCAAAAGACACGAATTTCACAATTAAGGTATTAGTCCGAAACACTAAGATGATTCTTGACGAGATTGTAGCCCGAAAACGTGACCGAGTAGCCGAGCTGAAAAGGACACACTCGGTATCTGATCTCCAGAAGGCCGCAGCCTCGGCACCTGCACCCCGTGATTTTTTTCGCGCCCTCCAGGACGGGGAAGAGCCTGCCATCATTGCTGAGATCAAAAAAGCTTCGCCCTCGGCAGGGGTGATCCGCCCCTATCTGGATGTGGCGGCCATCGTCGCAAGTTATGAAAAGGGAGGGGCGGCTGCCATCTCGGTGATTACCGAAGAAGTGTTTTTTCTGGGGAAACTGGACTACCTCCGGCAGGCACGTGACGCGGGCCGCTTGCCGGTCCTTTGTAAAGACTTTATCATCGATCCTTTGCAGGTTCTTGCCGCACGCGCTGCGGGCGCAGATGCCTTGCTGCTGATGGCTACTGTGCTGGATCAGGATTCGCTGGTGAGTCTGATGAAGAAGGCTCGCTCCTTTGGTATGGCCTGTTTGGTGGAGGTGCACGATGAGGATGAGCTGGCCCGCGCGCTGGCGACCGACGCCAGAATTATCGGCATCAACAACCGCAACCTGCGGACCTTTGAAGTGAAATTGGAGACCACCCTGCGGCTGAGGCCCCTGGTACCCCCAGATCGCCTGGTAGTCAGCGAAAGCGGTATTCACGAGCGCGCTGATTTGGAGTCCTTGGCGGCAGCCGGGGTAGATGCGGTGTTGGTGGGAACCAGTCTTATGCGTGCCATGGATCCCGGGGAGAAGCTTAAAGAGCTTAGGGGCTAACGGGAAAGTAAATCCGAATATCGAATATCGAAATTCGAAACAAATTCGAATATCAAATGACCAAATGTTCAAAGCTTAGAGGCATGATTTTACAAACCTCCAATGATCAGCAGCGGACTGTCTGACGAAAAAAGAATCTTTGTTGGCTTATAAGCAGTTTTGAATTTCTGTCATTCGATATTGTTTCGGATTTCGGATTTCGGATTTATGATTTATTAGAGCCCTATTGCTTGCGGCTTATCAAGGGTTAAGGGAAGGCCATGAAGATTGAGGCGGGCGGGGCCGTGCGCATTAAGATATGCGGTATGACCAATACGGAAGATGCCGTAGCTGCGGCTGAGCTGGGGGCTGATGCCGTCGGCTTTGTCTTTGCTCCCAGCCCGCGGCAAGTCTCTGCCGAGAAGGCACGGGAAATCATCATGGCGCTACCGCCACTCATCCAGACGGTGGGCGTCTTTGTGGATGAGGACCCGGAAAAAGTGACATCCATTGCTGCTTTTTGCCACCTGGACCTGCTTCAATTCCATGGAAAGGAGTCTCCAGCCTACTGCCGCCGCTTTGGACAAAGGGTCATCAAGGCTGTGCGGGTGCAGAACCAGAATGGTCTTGAAGGCTGCTCCCAATACTCAGGCGTTGTTGCCGCCCTGCTGCTGGATACCTATGTATCCGGTCGGCCTGGGGGCACAGGCCTTACCTTTGACTGGAACCTGGCGCTGGAGGCCAAAACATACGGGCGGATCATTTTGGCTGGTGGGCTCAATCCGGACAATGTGGCTGCTGCTATCAGCGCGGTAAAGCCCTATGCAGTGGATGCCAGCAGCGGCCTGGAGCAAAAACCCGGGGTAAAGGATCACGAAAAGATGGCCCGGTTCATCCAAGCAGTCCGTGTAACCGTTCGTGGAGTATTGGAGTAACAGGTACCAGTTTGCCATACCGGAAGACGATAAGGAGCTATCATGGAAAGACCAGGATATTACGGAGGTTTCGGAGGGGCCTTTATTCCGGAAATTCTTGTTGCCACCCTTGAGCAATTGAGGGTCGCTTTTGAACAGATCAAGAATGATCCTTCCTTCTGGAAGGCGTTTCAAAGCCTTATGTCTACCTATTCCTGCCGGCCAACGCCTTTGACATATTCGGAGAACCTGACGCGCCATTTCAATGGGCCGCATTTCTATATCAAGCGTGAAGACCTGAATCACACTGGCGCCCACAAACTCAACAATGTAATTGGTCAAGGGCTTGTAGTTCAAAGAATGGGCAAAAGCCGGGTAATTGCGGAAACCGGAGCAGGTCAACACGGAGTAGCGACTGCTACCATGGCCGCGAAATTCGGCTTTGAGTGTATGATTTACATGGGAGAAGTGGATGTTGCGCGCCAGCGGCCCAATGTCTTTTGGATGGAACAATTAGGGGCTACCGTGGTTACGGTTAGAGACGGGGCACGCACATTGAAAGATGCCATTAATGAAGCGCTGCGAGACTGGGCCACCAACATGGACACTACCCACTATGTGCTTGGGACCGTCTGCGGCCCACACCCCTACCCTGAGATGGTCGCCTATTTTCAATCGATCATCGGCTCGGAGGCGAGGGAGCAGATGCTCGGCCAAGTCGGTCGGCTGCCCAGCCGGGTATATGCTTGTGTAGGTGGGGGGTCCAACGCCCTTGGCATATTCCAGGGCTTTCTTGGCGACTCTGAGGTCGAACTGGTCGGTGTGGAAGCCGGGGGCAAGGGCTTGAAGTCCGGGAAGCATGCATCGCGCCTGGCTTCGGCAGATGGCAGCGTTGGGGTTGCGCAGGGATACAAGACCTATTTCTTGCAGAATGACGACGGGCAAATGCTGGAAACACACAGTGTGGCGGCCGGCCTCGACTATATAGGGGTTTCGCCTATCCTGGCCGCCTATCATGAACAAGGTAGCATACGCTTTGAAGCGGCCACCAATGAAGAAGTCCTGGAGGCCACCCGGCTGACCATGAGAAAGGAAGGGATCATTCCGGCCCTTGAATCAGCCCATGCGCTGGCATGCGTGTTCAGGGAGGCTCCACAGATGTCAGCCGATGACGTTATCCTGATAAACCTGTCGGGTCGTGGCGACAAGGATATTTTCACCATTGCGGATGCACTCGGGGATGAAAGCTGGAAAAGGTTCATCACCACCAAGGCGGAGGCATACAGTGCTTGAAGACTACATTCGGCAAAGGTTGAAGGAGAGAGGCATCTTGCTGATGGCCCACGTGGTAGTGGGCTATCCTGATCTGGAGGCGAGTTTCGAGCTGGTGAAGGCGATCGTCGTCGCTGGTGTGGATCTGATGGAATTACAGATTCCGTTTTCGGAGCCGATCGCAGACGGCCCGGTGATTTTGAAGGCTAATCAGTCAGCGCTTGCTGCGGGGCTCAGGGTGGACGATTGCTTCAAGTTTGCGCACCGGGTCACGCAGTCTTTCGACATTGCGTTCCTTTTCATGACTTACTATAACATCGTGTTCAAGCGAGGCGAAGATCGATTCTTTGCTGAGGCTAAAGCAGCCGAGATCCGGGGTACGATCGTGCCCGACATCCCCCCGGAAGAGGGGGAGTCCTATTTGGCGGCTGCCGCGGCTCATGGCATTGCTCCGATTTTCATACTCTCGCCGACTACTACCCCGGACCGCTTGGCGTATCTCGCAGGCTTTGGCCGTGGTTTTTTCTACTGTGTTGCGCGCAAAGGCATAACAGGTGCTAAGACGACGTTTTCCTCAGAACTGGACGAATTCCTCGGTCGGTGCAGGAAAGTGACGCAGCTCCCCCTGGCGTTGGGGTTTGGTGTCAGCCGGAAGGAAGATGTGGATTTCTTGAATGGAAAAGTTGAAATCGCGGTGGTGGGTAGCCAGGCCCTGCGGGTGTTGAACTCCAGCGGAGTCGAGGCAGCGGGAAGTTTTTTTCGCGGGCTTCGATGAGGTTATGCCTCCCTGGGAATATATTTTGGAATGCCGAGGCTCTTGAAGTCTTCGATTTTTCTTTTTATTTCTTGTTCAACCATTCGGGATCTACATATTGGGGGAGCGGCAGGTTAGGGCTAACGATTAGCCGGTTTATTGCATTTTTACGCCTAATTATTAGTCGCAAAAAGCTATAGGGTACTGTTGCTGCGACAGACCGCACGAGGCGCGCTTGGGGCCATCCTTGACATTTCAACTTTCCAATTAACTACACCTCTGATTCTTCCTAAATCCATATGGCGCTTCCCACCTGGTTAATACTCGACGAACTACCTCTTCCACTTGTGCGCGGGCGTCCCATCGCTCATAGCTTCTCATCAGAAGCTCGTCGTACTGCGTCTCCGCGTGTCGGATATGGGCAACAACGGCTAGCCTGACTGCGTTTTCATCAAGGATTTTTGCTGCCGCCGAGCGACCGATCCGACCGCTGTACTTAAGGCAAGCGTGTTCGGCTATGGCAACCTCTCTTCCAGAAGGGCATCGAGGGAAGAGCTCGCGCACACGTATCGCAAAGTGCTGCACATATTGATGATCCGATTCCGCCCGTCGCACTTCTTCACGCTCTTTTCGTCGAGCTCTGGCCTCGCTGTCGGCCAAACATTCTCTTTCGGCTCGCTCCAATGCATCAGACTCGACTAAAAGTCCTTGTCGCTCATAGCGTTTTCGGGCACGAGTCCATTTCAATACCACAGCAGCCAAGGTCGAGTGTTTACGAGCGCGCCTGGTAAGTGCTGCATCGCCGGACGGAAGAAAGACAAGATGATCCAGGTCGGCGCACGAAAGGCATAGTGCTCCTTTGTCTTTGACCAGTGTAATCCACGCTCTGCGACCAAGATTTTCGCCGCATTCGTCGCACGTCGAATCCTGAGTGGAGATGAACACCTTTAGGTCAGCCGTTTGCTTTATACGCTTCATTTACTCATCAGAGAAGGATTTCACAGAGTGCCCAACGGTAAAGATTGTATACGGAGTTGGGCATAGCGAAATTCCGGATGCAATCCGGCTCCACATCGTCTAATCTCTTGCTCTTGCTCTTGCTCTCGATCTTGACAAAAAAACAAAAGGAAGAGCAAGTGGCCCAAATACAAAGCCCATTACCGACCAGAATGCTTTATTAGCGCCCCTCTTGGCTGCGATGAAATAAAGAAGAGCAGCAAAAAACAAAGAAATAGTCAATAAAACTACGTAATACATATTATAAGCCCACCTTCCGGAAACGAACGAGGGGTCTACACTCTTGACAAACAAAAAATGGTTGTCAAGAATGTAGACCCTCTATCTTCTCTTTCCCCCCAAACGCTTAGCTTAAATGTGCTCCAATTCCTTGCCGAGCAAGTGCGGATCCCGACAAACATGAAAACACCACCGGCCAAGGTTCCCCCAATTATTTACCGCAGAAACCCATCGTTTGGCTGCCGCGTGTTTTGCTTTTTCCTCATCCGTCTCGTAGCCCTTTATCTCAAGGATGAGAGTCCGCCTATCCATCATCCACACTAAAAAACTTGGCTCATATCCATAAATAATTCCAAAATATTTACATGAGATCACAAATCCAAATGATCGTTACAGGAATGGTATAAGATTTGAGGGGCCCAATTAAATCAGGACCCCATCTCATTGGTATCCGAACCCGATGAACTTCTACTCAGCGTAACATCTAATTCAGATCGAAAGTCCTTGAGCTCATCATTCCGAATAAGCTGAAAAAATAGGTTGAAGGACTTAGGTGTTAAAAAATTGAACTGGTACTTGACAGCAATGTCTGCCTTTAAAAACCACTGATTAAGCCTTTCGAAATGTGCCTTGGCATATTCATATTTTTTCTGATTCTCCGGGGAGGGGTCATTGATTTCGCTATCGTCTTTTATTTCAATGATATGGATGGTTTTGTCCTTTTTGATAAAAAAGTCAGGGCTGAATTCTCCTCTTTTCGGGTGCTCGCCTTTTTTCCATGCGTATTCAATAGTGTAAAAACGTTGAGGAGCATTCTTGAACCAGGCATCTAATGCCACCGCATTCTCCCGTTTACAAAGCTCCCGGGTAAATCTGCGCTCAGGGGTAGCATCGGCGATAACCATATTGCATGGCGTCTTAAAATCATGAGAGTTGGAGATGAACTCACATCCTGCCCGAAAGTCTCCATCAGGATCTTTAACCTCACAAAAGAATTCAAGCTGCTCATCAGGGATAGAGGCTTCGCAATTCGGGCCATAAAATACGGTTTTGTCACCCCTTCGAAGTTCCGCTGCACTGCAACTGATCGAAGCACGTTCCTTGGTACTGATAGTCTTTAAGGCATTGGGAGTGAGCTTGTACACAACCCTTTTGGCTTTTTTTCGCCTTAATGGTCCTAAGGCCTGGAGGATTTTTTGGCGATTGGCTTCCGTCACACGGTTTGATTTGCTGCCAGCCCTTCTCAAAGAATTTTCGATAATCTTCTGGCAGCGTTCCACTGGAAATTTATTGGCATATCGTGTCCTGTCTTTGGGGTCGTCAGCATCCTTAGATTCGTCATCAATAGACTGTAAACGTCGAAACATAAACTCGGCAACTTCTTCTGTTGTATAAGTTTTATGCTCAATGTTGGTCTTAAACTTTGTATGTTCGCCTGTCACAGCGCGCTCAAACTCAATTACCACATCTTCAACTTCAAGCTGGGTTGGCAGATCCACAAAACCCTGTTCCAACAGTCGATATTCGCCCTTCTTTGCATACTCGCTGGTATCTGTATCCCGAGTATAGTCGAGATTATATAAGTCAAAATGAAACGACGCTGTTTCTATAACAGACGATGATAACCTCCGCTCAATTTCAAGAATCTCGTTAACCAGATGGCGTATACGACCAGACCAAGCATCGTGATTGAATACGGTAACGATAGGATCAAGCCCTTTCCAACCATCCGGCCATCGCAGTCCTCGCCCCAGAACCTGGGCTATCAGCAGTTTGCTGTTAAATGCCCGTTCCTCGTGGGGAACTATCTGGAATACGTTCTTAACATCCCATCCTTCGCTCAGCATGGATACTGAAACAATCCATTCAACCTTGCTGGCGGGATTGTCCACCATCTTCAGCCTGGCCACATTGGGCTGGTGCTCTTTAGCCGATGTGACCGGTAAGACTTTCCGCTCCGCGTCTTCGGCAGAAATATTTTCCCATTCCTGCAAGAATGCCTGCAACTGTTCCGCAACCAGTTTGCAAGTCTTAATATTTTGGGTCACAATAATAGTTAATGGCCTGATTCTTCTCCTTTTAAGCTGCTTCTTCCATGCCTGATGACGCTTATAAATCAGTTGCCATTTTTCATCTCCATTGTCGGTTTGTGGCATCTCAGAGATATATTCGACCTTTTTAACAAAACGCTCTTCAATGGCCTGCCGTAAAGAATATCTGCTTACAACATCTGCAAAATACTCGTCCTTGATATAGCATGTCCCGGAAACGCCAACCACATAGCGAAAACCGTATTCAGGGTTCAACAGGAACTCTTTCCACCGTTTAACATTCGCGCCTGATTCATTGGCCACATGATGCGCTTCGTCATTGAATACGGCTACTCTATTGCCGCACCCCTTAAGACTATCACGGATCGATGATTTTACATGCTTCAGAATGGCATGATAATTTTCCACACAAATGGACCTATTAACAATGGACTCCGAGGCATTGATGATCTTAGGCACAAGAACCTTACAGTCCCGCGGCAAAACATCGCGTAAGCTGGCATTTCCGGATAAGTCGCGGAATTTACTAATAAGACCGGTTTCAATGGTATTTGAAGGGCAAAGCACAAGAACACGGTCCACAATGCCTTCGCCAAGCATAATCGCCGCCAGTCCATAGAGCACATAACTCTTCCCCGTGCCTGTAGCCATATCAATTGAGCAGGCTAATTGATCCGGCAACTGTAAGTGACGCTCCATACCAGCCCGTGAGCCATAACGCCGCCCCATCTCTTCGTTGATATCGAAGTTCTCTTGTGCCAGAGTCCGAAGATTCTCATACTTCTCACCGCCCAGATAACGAAGGACAGTGCGTATAGCATCTTTCTGGTATTCCCGGATGCCACATAGCTCATCCAGGAAAGGCTCGTATTTTGACTCGTCCCAGACAGACGGATCAATATTGGTAGTAACCTTGAGAACAAGGTCTTCGTTTTTAAATCTTTGTCTATCCCTTTGGTTACTCATTTTCGCTTCACAATATTTTTCTTTGATTTTTTCGTGGCAGATCTGCGGGATGTAGATTTTCGGAATTCCTCCACATCCATTAGGACACGTGCCTCATTACCATAAATATCTATAAAAACGGCCATTATCTTCTTGCCCAGATTTTCAATTGGGAATCGCACTTTCCATCCATCTTTCTCAATAGCATCGGCATAAAAAATATCATTAAGACCAAAAACCTGGGACTTTTCATCATAATCATAATCGAGCATCACCATGGCGAGGGTTTCAAGGTTCTTCTTTTTTTTGTAAGGCTCCCTGACAACGGCTTCGCTTTTTAAGGTAGTAATCTTGATAAATCCATGCTCAAATTGCTCATCCTTTTTTCTCTCCAACCCAGCTTTATATTTCAATTCAGGCGTTCGAATGAAATCAAAACCTACCGCCTCCACGGTATCGTTTACCGCCATTTCATCGGAGGGCTGTTTGAGCGCCGTGAATTCACGTCGATGGAGTTCATGGATTATTGAATAGGGAATCCGGAGGGCATAATAACGAACGTCACCCAGATCAATGTAATCCTGCTGAAAATCGAACGTAAGAGCAGGAGCAACAATAAATAGCTTATTCCCCACACGGGAACCTAATGCTTCATGCAGACTTGCCACGGTCTCCTCATCAATCCGCACACCTAACTCCTTCATATGGTTAAAAACCAAGACGCTTGCGCCTTTCAGATAGCCGTCTAAGCTTATCCCGCCTATTGTATGGGGCTCTTCGCGGCATTGAAATAGCTGGAGTGCAAAGAACCTCCACGAATCCCAGGGCAACTCCTTCAATTTGGAGAAATCGTAAAGGCCTGCATTATACAGAGTGAAGGGTTTCGGCTTCAGCTTTGGCCCCTTGTTGCCGATCTTCTTCCGAAGATTAAGCATCCTTTTCTGGATAGTGTAGATAGCGAGTTTCCCGCATTCAATCCCGATCCAACGGCGGCCAAGCTTTTCCGCCACGGCAAGTGTTGTACCGGATCCCGCAAACGCGTCGAGCACGATATCGCCTTCATCTGATGAAACATTAATTATCCGCTCAAGGAGAGCTTCTGGCTTCTGGGTAGGGTAGTTTGAGTTTTCGGCAGATGCAAATTGAACCGGGGATATGTCCTCCCAGATACTTTGAAGAGGGCGTCCAAGTCGTTCATCAAGGTACTGTTTTAAACGTGGCACTTTTCCAGTTGGCGGCCAGTAAATCTTGCCTTGTCTGTCCAATTCGTCAAGTTTACTCACTGTGACTTTCCAATGGTTGCCTAACTTGGAAGGATCTATACCTCGCCAGGGTTTACCAGACTCACCATTTCGAAGACCTCTCGCGGTAAGATCACCGAGACTAAAAAGGCGACCATCCTCACCCACATAACGGTAGAATTTCTTGACATAGCTCTCAGAGTATCTTGAAAATTGAGTATGAAATACAAATTCTTTTGATAAAGTATAAAAGTAAACTACATCGTGAATATGATTGTAAGTATGAGAATCGCTTCTTGCCGAAAGTCTCTGCCATACTATTTCATTCTGAAAATATGCTTCCCCGAAAAGCTCATCCAACAAAGCCTTCATGTAATGACACTTCCGCCAATCAAGATGAACGTAAATCGAACCATCATGTGCAAGCAACTCTCTCATCATGACTAATCTTTTTCGTAGAAACTCGAGGAACTTGGCTCCAGAGATCTTATCCTGGTAAGCTTTTTGATCCTCTGATCCACGGAAATCCTGCCTTGTAGCAAACGGCGGATCAATATAGATAAGCCGGACCCCCTGTGTGCCATCAGCATTGCAAAGTTTGCCCTCCTTTTTCATGTCCAGCAGGGTTTTCATTACCTGCAGATTGTCACCGAAAATGAGCATATTGTGCCAATCTTTACCACTTTTGCCGAATGTCCGTACCGGTTGCAGTGGGACGGCTAAAGTATTGGCTAAGATATCCCCCTCAGTCTCCTTCCCGTGATAGACGAGTTCGTACTCCCTTTTTTCTGGCGGAAAAATAATCCGGCCCCATTCGGATGAAAGCTCTTCCCCCTGTTCCAGAAGACGGACAATTTCCTGGCGTTGTTCAGGTGTCATCTTTTATTCCTTTTCCGACAAAATTTATAGATCGCTTTTACCAGGCGCAAGACAAGCCAACTTCAACTCGTCCAAAACACCACTATCAGCAAAACTGAAAGCCTTTTCCGCACCCACAATGACATGATCCAGCAGTTTAATTCCCAATGGGCGTAAAGCGGAAATCAAATCTTCGGTAAAAATACGGTCGGATTCGCTGGGGATCACTGATCCGGACGGATGATTATGAGCAGCTATCAGCCCACTTGCGTTTGCCTGAAGAGCCCTGGTCACGACAAGACGGATAGGCGGACGCGCCTGATCCACTGAACCAGCGGCAAGAAGAGCATCCTCCAGAAGACGATTCCGACGGTTTAAGTAAAGGACTCTGAAATGTTCCTCAGCAAGCCCCCGCAATCGGTTCCGCAAGTATTCTACTGCCTCTTTTGTACCCTTTATTTGAATAGCCTTGCGTCCGTCCGGCAAAGAAACTCGTCTGGCGATTTCCATCGCGGCCGCCAATTGGGAGACTTTGGCGCCTTTTATGCCTTTGATGTCCAGCATGGCCGACAAAGGTGCTTCGACCAGAGCACGCAGAGATCCAAACTTCTTCAAAACCTGTCGCCCGAGTTCGACCGCGTTGGTGCCCTGATAGCCAATCCGCACCAGAATAGCAATGAGTTCAGCATCCGTCAGCGCCTGTGGCCCCATCCGAAGCAGCCTTTCGCGCGGTCTTTCATCCTCCGGCCAGGTTACAATACCTTTGGATTTTTTCTGACTTTTATGTAACATGCTGATTTTTCGGGTCCTGTTCGGCTACCTCTTGTTTCCGGCCACGGGCAGCCAATCCTGCCGGAGGAATGTTCTTTCGTTTTGCATCCTCATGCCTGTAATCCTCGACTTGTGGATTCTTTCCCTTCTTCTTTCGGGCCATGTCTGTATCCTTTCAGGATTTTTACAGGTGGTATGGGGGCTGGGGCAGAAAAATCCCTGGCTACCCGATTAAGCGTCCTCCGCCTCAGTTGAGTTGAAGTCCTGTCCCTCTCCTTCGCCACCTTCAGAGTCAAACAGTTTGTCTAATCCCACACATAAATTCTCGTAAGCCGATGGCACATCGACTTGGATAGCTATTTTTTCATCAAAAACAGAGAAGGTTTTTCCTAAATACTTAGCCGCCAAATAGAGGTTGTATGAATCGATAGAGAATTCTGTGTCTTCGGGCACTTGGTGATATTGGTGTAATGGATTTGCACACTGCCTGAGATTGTATCGAGCTATATGATGCCACATTGAGTGTGAGCATGCACTAAACGGGTTGTAAACGTAATTATAAAAATCAATACAATCAGCTTCTTCTGCCATTTGGCGTGTTGGAATACCGGACCAACTACCAACATTGACGTCAGTCAAGAATGTAAATCGCTGTGAATTGATCCATGCCTCTGATGCTTCTATAAGTATTGTCTCTTCTGGTGTAGGTTCTCTGTCACCAATTTGGGCTTTGCGGTGTTCAATTTGAAGCTTCGCTTGGCCCAAGCCATACAATACAAACTTCTGTGAACGGTCGATCGGGTCTTTCAATACCCAAGCAAGGGTGATGTAAACATCGGCCATCGCTCGAAGAAGTATCGGTGCTATGTGACCATTCCAGATTTGAGGACACTCAGCCAAATGCCTTGCGAGAGTAACTTGGCGTGCAAGCAGAGCTCCTACTACTTCGTGAAGTTCACTCTTAGACAAGTCTATAGGCCACTTTTCCCATCTCTCTTTCAGCTCAGTACGAGCTTGTTGGACAAAAGTCACTATGAGTCTTTCGATTTGGCTGAAATCCGACTTTTCACTCATTTGATGTTTCCTCGAAGTAGCAGTTGTCAATCTCAAGCCCGCGATTCCAGAAGTTTTTTGGCCAATTGGAAGATGATGGATAATGAGGTTCACTAAAGAATATATATATCGTTGAACGTATGCTCGCTGCTACCTTTTGTGAGAGCGTTGTGTGGGGATATTTCTCTATTTCAGGAAAGCTCGCAAGGGCTAAACCTTCAAAAACTTTTAGGGCCCCCGAATCAAATGCGAGCCAAATCGCAGTGGCTTGGACCATCATAGTGTCTCTTGAAGTCTTGTCGTACACTCCTGCGACCAGAGACTTAAATCGTTCAAGATTTCGCCCCTCCTTTCCAGACAAATCGGGCTTGCTTGAAAAAAGAAATCGTAAGGGACATTCAGGATAAAACGCAATCAGTGGCAGGAGCGCCTTCTGAATTTCGAACAGTTCACCTGAAGCTGCAAGATCGCTTTGGAGGCGTGACTGTTCATCTGCTGTTAGCTCTCCCAAAGAACTTATAGTTGCAAAGACACGCTTCTTCTCTGAGGGTGAACACTTATGAGCAATTCGTGATAACGAGGTAATTAACTCTACGCCTTCACGATAACCATAATAGTCTTGTATGAGTGCAATCCACAAAAACTCAGGGAGCATCGTTTTAACCCAGGAGATCTCTTGTAAAGGGCCAATAGTATGCGTGAAAGGCGGAATAAAAGTCTTGCCCTGACGTTTGTGATCTTGGAGAATCTTTTGCCTTGTCATTACTTATACTGTTAGCTTTTGGTTTGTAGACGCTTAACGGCCGGCGTCGGGGGCGGCGCGGTCTTCGCGCCGTCTCTTGCACGCCGAGGTTAGGAGCTTTTCAATTTTATATGATCTATTGTAGCACCGTAAATGCTTTGCCTACCATGGCATTTAATGGTTCTAATTGAGTCAGACGTCAACCGGGACGTTCATGCAGAACGTGCATAATTGCCGTCGTATAGCTCACGATTTCGAATCATTATCACGATGAAATGGCAGTAGCAACATGTGAAATACTCATTTCAAATTAGCATCTTTAAGCAATTTCAGCCCGAACGTCCCCTCTGCTCGTCTTCTACGCCCTGCCGTATCGCCAACGAATCTGGCCACATTGGCACTGGACCGACTCGGATCCCTCAGCGTCAGCGAACCAGACGCGCTTGCCGCACGATGAGCACTCGAAGAAATCGAGAGCCTTCTCGCAGGTCTCTATCAGCTTGACCGCCTCCGGGCGGACGACGTCGAAGCTATGTGATGCGCGGTTAGCCCACGAGACGAGCAGCCGATCCGCCTTGTCAAACGCTTCGATCGCATCCGAGTACGCAACGTAGTCCTTGTCCGTTCTCTTCTGAAAGCACTTCTTCCCTTGTGCAACGAAGCGCTCCAGAAAGTCGTGTGCCATCCGCTTGTCGTTCTTGTCCGCGCGCAGGTAGGGCAGCTGGATCTTCAGGCGCTCGGCGATGAGCGCGAGTTCGACGTCCATGATCTTCCGCGCGTCGTTCCCCGCCGAGTCCGTGTTGGGCAACCGGGACGTCCATTTGTAAATAAGTAAGTCATCCGGGCAATCCGTAGCTTCTCTCTTTGGCTGTCTTTTCTTCTTTCGTTACTGGGCTTATCACGGCACAAAAAGGCAATATCATCAATATGCTATGGGGTAAACTAATTTACAAATGGACGCCCCCACAGCCAGGTCAGCTTCCCGTTATAAGCCGTCCCCCTCGGTCTTTTTCCTATTCTGAGTAATTCTTAGAATCATGTGATGGCAACTGAAGTCCCCTGAGTATTTCTTCCCTGGAGGAATCGTACGCTCGTGATATGAAACCCTGTGGTCCCGTTGTTCGAAGTCTGGATGAGTGTTTAGCTTGCAAGGGACTTTTTCCGCTATATTATTGAACGCCACGGCTGGGTGACCAGAGAAAAGATAGCCCAGCATTCCACCCTCGCTTGAAAATGGTGCATATCGGCAGGTAAGGAACTGATCTTGAATATCTTTTACATACTTTGCAACGGCTCCGTGCGTTCGCAAGACCTTTGCTTCTATAGGCCACATAATTCTTGGATTGCTATATAGTATAAAGGCGATGTCATACTGTGGAGGCTGAGCTGGCATCGCTTGTCGTGTTTCTTCTTCATATGGACCATGTTGAACGTAGAATGGCTCCCTTCCTGTCATAACTTCCCGAATTTTGGGTTCGAATAGCTGGGTAATGCTTCTCTCTAAATCATCATCTGCTTGGGAAGTGTCGATTCTTGAAACCACCTCGGCCCAAAAAATGTCATATGCTTGCCAGACGAATTCAAGGAGAAGTGTTGAGGCGTCTTTCTGCCATAATTTAGCTACCGAGGTAAATTCAGAGGTCTGTGGCCACCGCAATTCGAGTATTGTCCGCCTCCTATTCACTCCGCTCCTCCAGATTCCCAGCTTGCCTCCAATTCTTGTCGCCACGTCAGTATATCTGCGGCGACATCGTCAGCGTCACGCATTGCAATCGATCGGGTCCAATACCGCCGTTGATTTGGCTTAATCATAGACACAGTTGGTACATGGAATAACTCGCTCCTGCCGTTTGTGACTTCAATCGTATGATACACCCTGACCACACGTTGGTAGAAAATACCGCTAGATTTCGGTCTTTGCCTGATCCATAGTTCATTCAGCACATTGAGTTGTTTGATTAGCTCTCGGTTTTCAACTGCTTCGACCACGATTTGTTCACGCTGTGGCCAGTCAAGATGTATCGCCACCACACAGAACGGAAAGTGTGCAGCCCCTTTTGGAAGAGAAAGGACGGTGGCAGTGATAGGCTTATCCCGACCAAATCCCGCCTGAAGCACGTCTATAAAGTATTTGCAGTAGTCCTGAAGTGTGCGCGTGAGTTTGTTGGCATCGTATCGGCATGCCGGTTGTCGTCCTGGAGAATTCAGATCACCCTTGAAATCTTGAAGTGTGATCTCAAAGAAATCTTCGACGAGCGTACGCTCGACGTCGTTTAGCTTGTAAAGTTCAAATGCCTTGGCATCAATCTCTTGTTCGCTCATCCGAGCAAGCTGCGTCAGTGTAATTTCAGCCGAGTGGGGCAGAGGCATTCCCTCCAGGTCTACCTTGCGCAGTGTCGGACGATAGCTCGCCAGTCTTCCAGACGTTAGGTAAAAATAGTGCACAGCCAGGGCGCTGTTTACAGCCACTCCAAAGGCCGCCAATAACTCCTCAGTGGGGGCTCCAATGCCATAAAAAGATTGCGAAAAGAGCATATACTCGTTATCCGGATCGGGTGTGATCACAACACTCCTGAACCGACCTTCCGAGACGGTCCAAGACTCTTTCATAATCAGACTAGGAAGTCTAAACGATTCTATGTCGCGTTCCCGTTCGAACCAGGGATTTCGGTTTGTTGGGAACCGAGAGACATCTGTAACAATAGGACAGCGGTTCCAAATCGCATGGTCTTCTAAGACTGGAAGGCCTACACGATCAGGGCATTGCTTTACCTTTGTCGTTCCGCGTTGAAAGCCTCTTTCGGAGCGCCACTCGGTATCTTTTGCAGCCTCTAGCGTAATAGAGCTGTCTCGGAGTCGTCGGATAAGTTCGAGATCTCGGCGACCGCCCCATGCCAGTGCGCTCCACACCCAAAGATCGCGGGCAGCTTCTTCCGGGTAAACCCAGTTCAGGTCGTGAGACTCGATAACAACACGATGCTGGTCTTCGCTCGAATGAGTTTGCTTTGGGCACCAATACGCCAAGGGTTCACCATTAGGTGGCGTTGGCCGAAGCGTGACCACACAGGACGGCCCGACTACTTCTGGGAATAGAACAAATCGCAATGCCGACAGGTTCACCACTTCTTCAACCTTGAATGTCTCAAACAACTTTCGTCGGAAATCCACAGCTGTCGAACTGCGGTTAAAAAGAAACGCGCCTGCCGGTTGGATCATACAAATCCGGCCGGTCTCTTTCGTCAGTTTAGCAGCCTTTGACAAAAAAAGCGTTCCAGCCTGCTCATCGGCGGTTGGCCAGTCATGTTCCCGGGCCCATTCACGCCCTGGTTCAGTGAGGCTATCTGCTCCCCATGGAGCATTGCCGACAATTAAGTCATATTTGGTTGCATCCTCCTTTGTCCGAATGCCTTGTACGCCCTTAGAGAAAAAGTCTACGGGTCTCAGCGTGATGCCATGGAGTTTTGGAAAGCGGACCTGAGTCCAATAATGTCGAGGATCGATTTCATCGCACATCGCAAGGTAAAGACTGAACGAGGCAACCCGGATGGCGCGCGGCTCAACATCAACGCCAAACAAACAGCGTTCCAAAAGTGATCGAAGAAAAGAGGCAGGAGGTTCCTCTCCGGGATGGGCGGTTCTCCATCGGTAGACAAGTCGCTGAAATGCTTTCACCAGAAATGCGGCAGAACCGCACGCCGGGTCAAGAATCTTTAGATCGTATTCATTTCCACCCCATGGCAGAGCTTTGTCCAACACGAAGTCCACCAAATGCATCGGAGTGTAATGCTGGCCAACGCCGTTCCCGTTCTCCTCGTCGCTCTTAACGAACTCTTCATAAATGCTGCTGATGAATTCCAGTGGAATAGCGTCGAATGAATAGGCTGGCCAGAGACACCGCTGTCCATCTTCCATCTGCAGATCACCATTCACAAAATCGGCGAGCATTGTCAGATGGGTGTCTTCTATCAATGCCTTTTCTTGTTCCAACTCGTCAGGAAACAAGTCACCGTCAAATCGTTCGTTCAGCCAGTGAAATAAGGCATATGTGTCAGTTCTGTTTTGTAAGATTTCCGACAATCGCGAATATTTTGCTGAAACAACGCCTCTTGCGTGCAGGCTTTCAAGGACCCCTTCATTCAGTGCTGGTTTCCCCTTACTATCCTTCCTCTGGAACAAAAATTGGATAAATATGAGTCGTGCTAATAGGTCGTGCACAAGATCCTCTGGAAGGTCGGACGTAAGTCGCCGTCTTACGAATTGAAGGTTGGCCAGCAGTGTCTTGTCTGCCCTTTGTTCGCGTGGAAACCGGTCCGCATGTCGCAATAAAAACTGACCGGATGCCAACTGAGCCCAATGCAGCCTACCTACCAGATGATCGAGGACCAGAGAGTGGTCGAAGGTTCCTCGCTCAACCGGTTCGGGTGGAGGGAGGCTCTCATCAAGGGCTGGTTTTTCATAGCAACTCCAAACACGAATGAGCTGCGGCTCAACGGTAACCAAAAGCGGCGATCTGCAAAAGTTCCAGGCTAGCTTGTGGACTTCCCGCAGTGTTGCATCAGAAATAGCAGTCGGAAACTCACACAAAACAGCTATTGGGGCATCTGCATCGTCGGAAGCCGGGTTTCCTGTTAGCACCCCCGTGCGAACCCATCTGACACGTGCGCTACGTTGTATCGGCTCTCCCAATTTCTGGCGCACTAACCTGGCATATACAGCTGGCCCGGCACCAGTTGGATGGAAGATTTCATTCGGTGTGGGCCAATGCAGCTGATCGTGCAACGCTGAGAAAATCGCAGACTGAATCAAGTATCGACCTCAGAAGGTTTTAGGGTTTTTCCTATGTACTTTCAGAGACGGCCTTTTCGTATATGTGTCACAAAAAACGTAATTTGTTCAATTTGTTCTGTATAGAGCAGAAGTTCTAATATGGGGTTGCCAATTGTCCCCGGCCGACCCACCCCACCTATTTTGGCAGGCCCTGCCATGGCCAGATGATGCGGGCCGATGATGAGTTCGTCAAGGTCTGTACTGCGTGCCAGCACCGGGGGAAAATCTGGATTATCGGATAGCAGGAGCACGGTCTCTTCCAGGATGTGGATCCGCTATATGGCGCATTGGCCATGACCAATGCGCACTGCAAGACACCTCAGACATGCTGTAACAATTGCTATTTACTGCAAGAAAGGGGATAATACCACAAGATATAGGACGCAGATAGATATAAAGCACAATATATAGGACATGTCAACCCAAAAGCCTGATAAGCCCCGTTGTCCAAAGACAAACATCTGATCCTGTTTCCAGTCTCGCGTCAGCCCACCGGGTTGCAATGCAAGAGAAAAGAGCAAGATAAACACCCGTCTTTACAAGACGAGGACCCACTACTGACACAAGACTATACAGGAAACCAACAGCGTCGACCGTCGACCGGGACGTTCGGTCGACTCTTGGGGGGCCGGACTCTTGACGGACTCTTGGGGACGTAGTTAACTTTTTAACTTAAGTTTACCCAACCAGCGAATATTTTCTATCCTTTGCCGGCTTCTCGTCTCGAATTGCTGATTTGCTGACAGCCGGAACTGAAATTTTTAGTTTAAGGACACTTTCCACAGAATTGGCGTCACCTATTTCAACAAACGCCCTGTATGCACGTCTGGCAGGGCCAGCCTTGTCACCAAACATCCCCAGAATTTTGTCCGTATCCTGCCTCGTTTTTTTCTCTTTGCCGTCAAGATGCTGTGACCGCAGTACTGATGCCCGAATATTCGCCTTCTTTCAATGCCCCTGGCAATGATCTGGTGAAGGGCTCCCGGAGCCTGCCCGCCATTGCCATGGCTGCGTGCGATTTTCGGGCGATGACAAGCAGGCGATGGCGGGCGGGCGAGGCGGGCGGGCATCTATTCGTGATTTTCTCGGCATGCAAACCGAATAGCACACCCAATTGAGATTATGAAGTTAAATAGTTAGTGCCCATCCGGAAATGAATCTCACAACACTGGGCACTGGCGTCAGTTTCCAATTCAGAAATGAGTAATTTTTCGCAAGGTCAAGGAAATCAAGGGATTGCGCGGAGACGTACGTCGGTACG
>JAUWXF010000050.1 GCA_030616475.1 Desulfobacterales bacterium | reverse complement strand
GTACCGACGTACGTCTCCGCGCAATCCCTTGATTTCCTTGACCTTGCGAAAAATTACTCATTTCTGAATTGGAAACTGACGCCAGTGCCCAGTGTTGTGAGATTCATTTCCGGATGGGCACTAGTTATTCATCCGCAAAACATCGTTTTGATGGTAAGGCAGCAAATCACCGGAGTGGGTCCAGAACACAATATTGCACGCGCCACATTCAGGATGGTGGTGGGCAAAGCCCACCCTACCAGGCTGACTCACCCCGGCCAATGAGAGATTCAATCGCCTTGCTATTTGAGCCATACCAATACCAAGGTCTCTTACCGCCCAATAGCACAACAGACTTTTTGCCTTAACGCGCACAAGAATCATAATTGCGAAACTGGAGAACTAAAGGGCGTCCCCGAAGCCACCCCGGCGGATTAACAGCAAATCAATACGCAAATCTTGGTGCCGATTTAGAGCGGAGAAAGTTTTGCAGCGACAAAGGGTAGCCGGTCAACTGACGCCAGCCGTTCGGCATTTCTGCTATCAATTTTAGGGTAATTGATTAACTCTGTAGACTAGCCCTTTAATAATATTGGGCAAGATCCTGCAAAAGTTTATTCTGTGTACGAGTTCTTTTTTGTACTCCACCATTTTACCATTATCAAAGCTTCCGCCTATAAAAGACTTCCCTGGTTTTTCAAACGAAATTGTTGAGGCCAAGCTAAATTCTCCTGGATGGCTATAATGGTGGTAGAAGGTTCTTGATTTCTTCAAAGCATTAATTGCATCTTCGTTAATTCCAAGGTTATCATAATTCAATTCTAAATGTTTTAATGCCATAAAAGACTTTGCTTCCGATTTATGATTAATGAAACTGGAATAAAAGTGAATATCCTTTGTTTTATTTTGCTTAATTTTTATTCTGATTTTATCTTTTAAGGAGCAAAGAGTTGCTAAGGCAACAGATTCAATAACCTGTCTCATGAGATTTCCAGAAGGAATTTCGTATCCCATTATGAAAGGACAACTCAAATAGTGCCAAGTTAACTTCTATGACTCCATAATTTTTTGATGGTGCCGAACCAGTTAGTATATAGTTTCCGGCTAAATACCAAATTTAAAACACTCGACAAGCGCCGTTTTGGATTTTGTATAATTCCCTTAACCGGATAATTATAATTTTGTAATGTTATACGGAAAACGGATAATTTCATATGATAAAGATTCCATGGGTCCGCTACAACGCTCAATTCCTCCAGGGAACATAAGGGGAACATAAGGGACGTTCTCAACATTTAAAGTTATCAATCATCAGCAACATAAAGCAAGGTCCCCTAATAGTTCCCTAATAGCAACCCAAAGTTTAAATGTTGAGAACGTCCCTAATAGCTACCCGTCCCTAATAGCTACCCGTCCAAGCTCCGGGAATTTTAAGATCATATACAGCGGATAATTAAATATTTTATTTCGCTTATCACAGCCAAATTTATTTCCTGTAAATTTTACGGAGTAAACCGGGCTGTATTTATTTATAAATGCCAGCAGGCTTTTAGCTTTGGTATTAAATCCGGCTTTTACTTCCACCGGGATGACGTTCCCGTTGATTTCAAGCACAAATTCGATTTCAGAAGTCTTGCCGCACCATGTGACAATTTTATTCAATCCGTAGGAGTACAATTCCTGGAGAACAAAGTTTTCAGCAAAATAGCCCTTATAGGAGCCATAATCATAGCGCATAATACTTTCCGGGTTCAGGTTTATAATTGCGCCAAGTAAACCGACGTCAAATAGAAAGAGTTTAAAGCTGTTTTCCTTTGCTCCAGCCATAACAGGTGTCGACGGGTGTAAATTGGTATTCACTTTCAAGGCAAGTCCTGCCTTGATTAACCATTCTATGGGATCTGCCAGATCTTCATAGCTTCTGTATCCTTTGGAAATAACATCTTTAAATTTAAATTTTTTTGATTTTTTATCCTGTGTATTTGACAGTTGACGGGGTATCGCCCTGAAAACGCGTTCAATATGACGGGAGTTGGTGCTTCCCGCATACTTTGAAAAATCGCTTTCATAATGAAGGAGGAGTTGCTTCTGGAGCTGCCGAACAGCTCTGAATGCTTCAAGCGGTACATCTTTTTTCTCCATATATTGACCGATTGCTTCCGGCATCCCTCCTGTAACAAAATATTCTTTCAGCAAATCAAAAAGGCGTTTGTGATAGATATCATCGGTCTTTTCTCCCTTAAAATTTTTCAAAAACGAGAGAGCCATTTCTTCGCCTGTTCCCGAAAGGAATTCTTCAAAATTCATTGGATACATATGAAGAATTTCAACTTTTCCGACGGGAAACGGTTCATCACTATGTGCAACACCCAGATTAGAACCGGCGGCTGCAACCGCCAGGTCGTTCATCTGCTGGCTAAAATACTTTAGTGCGGTTATTGCTCTTGGGATTGCCTGTATTTCATCGAGGATTAATATATCCTTTTTAATATTAATTGATTTGCCTGATACAAAACTAAGTTTATCTATCAACTGTTTGGGATCTAATGGAGAATCATTGAAAATTGAGGATAGATCGGTTTTTAATTCTTCAAGATCAAAATAATGTGAATTGTCGAACTGGCTTTTGGCAAAATCTTGGAGCACATATGTCTTTCCCGCCTGTCTTGCTCCCTGCAGGAGGAGGGGTTTTCTGGTCTTTTTGTTTTTCCACTGGATTAATCTTGCTTCAATTTGTCTTTTCATAATCAGTACCTATCCATGATTTTTTCCTCTACATATCATTAAATTGAGAAATAGGCAATAAATATCTTAGTATTCATAAAGAAAATTACCATGAAAATCATATAAACGTAAAGAAAAATGATAGGAATAAAGCAAGAACTTGCTTTTTGGTGGGGTGAGAATAGGGAAAAGGAGAATATAAGGGACGAACATAAGGGACGTTCTCAACATTTAAAGTTATCAGTCAGCCTATAGTTATTTTGCCGAGCAATTTGCTCGCCACGGATCATAGATTGACTGCGGGGATTTGGGGACGCCCCTTAGTTCTCCACTTTCTCGCCTGAGACTCGATAAGGTTGTAGCCGTTCTCTTGCGCTATTATTTCTCCTGTCTTTACAGACAAACCTACCTTCTGTTTAAGGCGCTGGGAGCAGCCACTTCCAGATTGGTAAAAAAACAATATCTTTTCCTTTGATCGTTTCATTGCCTTCAAAATCCCAGGTCAGGATTATGAGATTATTGCACCCGGTTTCTTTCGCCACCTTGATGAGTGAGTTTATCTCTCTGTTTCGTGTGGTTTTGTCGCTAATTTCATAACAAACCTGGACCAACTGTGCTATTGCCAGGCCCTCTTTTATTGCGAAATCAACCTCTTTGCCGTCACGAGTCTTATAATAATAAAACTCTTCTTCTCTTCTCAGCAACTCGATGGCCACGAGATTTTCCAGGAGTCTGCCAAGATCCGGGGAAATCTTGAACTTTACGGAATTGATTATTCCGAGATCGTATGCATAGGCTTTCCTGGGGCTTTTCAACGATTCTTTTGCTTTATCGGAGAATCTATCGAGGTTGAAAATCAGATAAGCCTCTTTGAGGTACTCAAGATAATTTTCAACGGTGTGCACACTTTTGATCTCCAGTAAATTTTTCAGTTATCCATCACGGCGCGGAGTTGTCCACAGGCCGCATTGATGTCACCCCCCTTGCTGTGACGGATAACGGCTGTGTAGTGATGATCCGAGAGAACCTTTTGAAAAGCGAGGATGGCACCTTCCTCAGGTCTCTTAAACTCAGTTCCCTCGTACTGATTAAAGGGTATTAAGTTGATTTTAGCCCGCAAAGGTCTCAACAGCTTTGCCAGACGCTCCGCATCCGTGGGGGTGTCGTTCACCCCGGCAATCAAGACATATTCAAACATGATCGTCCGGCGAGATGGAAGCGGAAATCTGCGGCAGGCAGACAGGATCATCTCGATCGTATAGGTGAGGTTGATGGGCATCAACTCGTTTCGGGTATCGTTGTCCGAAGCATTCAGGGACACGGCCAGGTTAACTCTAACGTCCTGTCCCAGATCATCTATCCTCGGCACCAACCCCGCTGTGGAAAGGGTGACCCGGCGACTGGAGAACTGAAGGCCGTTGTTGCCTGTAATGGTCCGGACAGCCTGCACAACACTGCTGTAGTTGGCAAGCGGCTCCCCCATCCCCATGAAGACGATGTTGGTCAGAGAGCTTGGGTCTTGAAGATCATCTCGCACGCCGCACACCTGATTAACGATTTCCGCGGGTTCAAGATTTCGCACCAGTCCGCCGCGACCGGATAGGCAGAACTTACACCCCATTCCACAGCCTACCTGGCTCGATATGCACAGTGTCCAGTGGCCCGGTTCCGGAATCAATACGCTTTCGATATGTTGGCCGTCCTTCAAACGGAAAAGGTATTTTCTGGAACCATCCTTTGAGGTCTGAACCTGTTCTATCTCAAGTCGGCTTATGGCCAGTCGCTCCGACAGGAAGCTCCTGAGGTCCTTGGAAAGGTCTGTCATGTCCGAAAAGGAATAGACGCCTCTGTGGTAGATCCATCTGAGGATCTGGCCGGCCCGATAAGGGACAACGCCATGCTGCCCTAGCCAGTGCACGAGGTTCTCTTCGGTAAAGCTTTTTACATCCTGGTGAACGAACATGGCGGGTGACACACGTATCGAGCTATCAATTTTCCTTAAGGCTAAGGCTAGGGCTTAACTTATCAAATCCGAATATCGAATATCGAAGCACTAAACAAATCCGAATTTCAAATATCAAATGTCCAAAACGTTATTCATAATTCCTCAGTTCTCAATCTCGTTCTTTCATTGTTTTGAATTTTGTATTTTGGTCATTTGTATTTGTTTCGGATTTGCGGCTTTCGCCTTGAGAAGAGTACGTGCTTCGGATTTCGAATTTCAGATCACCTGGTCCAGGTTTACATGTTCCTTTAATGAACCAAAAAATGGAAATCCCATACTGTTCAAAGTATTTTCTTGACACATACTTCCAATGGTAATAATTATAATAGTTTTCATACAATAGGCGATCATCATGTTTGAGAACCTCACCGACAAATTGAACATTGCCTTCAAGAAGCTCAAGGGCTACGGCAAGCTAACTGAGAAAAACATCGAGGCCGGGCTAAAGGACGTGCGTCTATCCCTTCTTGAAGCCGACGTCCACTACAAGGTCGTCAAGGACCTTGTCGCTGCTATCAGGCAGCGTGCCGTCGGTCAGGAGGTCCTGGGTAGCCTGACACCAGGGCAGCAGGTTGTCAAGATTGTTAACGAAGAGCTTGCCCAGCTCATGGGGAGCAAACACGAAGGGCTGTGCCTGACCGGCAGCCAGCCCGCTGTGGTCATGCTGGTCGGACTCCAGGGTTCCGGAAAAACCACGACAGTCGGCAAGCTGGCCAAATTCCTGATTGGCCAACACCGGAGCCCCTATCTGGTGCCTGCTGATCCTTATCGCCCGGCAGCCATTGAGCAACTGAAGGAGATCGGAAACCAGGTGGGCGCAGAGGTCTTTCCGGCCACCCAGGATATGGATCCGGTGGATATTTGCCGAGATGCCTTCCAGGTGGCACGTCAAAGGGGCTTTCATACCCTCCTGATTGATACAGCCGGACGCCTCCATGTTGACGAGGCGCTGATGGCAGAGCTGGGGCGCATCAAGGAGACCGTGCATCCGTCTGACATACTGCTGGTGGCCGATGCCATGACCGGACAGGATGCAGTGAATATGGCCAAGGCCTTTAATGATGCCCTCGACATTGGCGGCGTAATTCTCACAAAGATGGAAGGGGATGCGCGTGGTGGAGCGGCCATATCTATAAAAGCGATTACCTCAAAGCCTATTAAGTTTATAGGTGTGGGTGAGAAACTGGACGCTCTGGAGTCTTTTCACCCGGACCGCATGGCATCCAGGATCCTGGGTATGGGTGATATCCTTTCTTTGATCGAGAAGGCTCAGACGAGCATTGATGAGAAAAAGGCTCAAGAACTGCAAAAAAAGCTGCGCAGAAGCGAGTTTACTTTAGAGGACTTTCGTGATCAAATGGCACAAATCAGAAAGATGGGTTCGTTAGAGGAACTGCTGGCGATGATCCCCGGGATGGGTAAGCTCAAACAACTCAAAGACCTCAAGGTAGATGACGGGGAGTTGGTGCGCATTACCGCGATCATCGACTCCATGACAGTCAAGGAGCGTCGCAACCACAACATCATAAACGCTAGCCGACGCAAGCGGATTGCCGGGGGAAGTGGAACTAGCGTGCAGGATGTGAACCAACTCTTGAAAAACTACGTCCAGGTCCATAAGATGATAAAGAAATTGAACAAAGGCGGCGTTCGCACCTTCGGGAGAGGGATGTTGCCGTTTTAAGGAGGAATAGTAATCGGATGTCTGTCAGAATTAGATTGGCCAGGTATGGTTCCAAGAAAAAGCCGTATTATCGAATCGTCGTGGCTTCGAGTGGCGCACCTCGGGATGGCAGGTTTCTCGAGCACGTCGGGACCTATGATCCGCTAAAGAAACCAGCGGCAGTAACCTTGAAGCACGACCGCGTGAAGGAGTGGATTGAAAAAGGTGCCATACCTACGGCAACTGTCAAGAGCATATTGAAAAAAGAGGGCTTGTTTTCAAAAACAGCAAATGCATAAAATGGACTTTGCACAATAGCTTACCTTTTTTCGGAACGTTGGTTTTTCTCTTGTAACGCTCTTAGGGGGTCGTGGAATGAAAGACTTGATCAAGTACATAGCCCAAGCGCTGGTTGATTATCCGGAGCAGGTAGAGGTTTCCGAAGTGCAAGGCGAACAGACCTCGGTCATTGAACTGAAAGTGGCCAAGGATGACCTGGGAAAGATCATCGGCAAGCAAGGTCGCACAGCCCGCTCCATACGGACCATCTTAAGCGCTGCTTCTGCCAAGATCAAAAAACGGTCCGTGTTAGAGATCATCGAATAGCGTGCCATGCATGAGGATGCCCTCATCCCTATTGGCAAAGTTGTGGGTACCCACGGGATCAAGGGCTACCTCAAGGTAATTTCCTACGCCGAATCCACAGCTTCATTTGCACCCGGCAAGCAACTGGCCTTAAGGCGAAAAGGTAGGCCAGTTGTAACACTAGGGATAGAATCGGCCCGTCCCCATAAACGTGGCATTCTCATGGCTTTGGAAGGCATAGCTTCTGTTCATGCGGCAAAAGAGTGGGTCGGCTACGAACTGTGCATCGATAAAACCACCCTCCCTGAACCTGAAAAAGGCTCCTACTACTGGCACCAAATCATCGGCCTGGAGGTCTTTACGGTGGATGAACGCCGCCTCGGTCGGGTGGCAGCCGTTTTTCCCACAGGGAGCAACGATGTATATGTGGTGCGTGACGGAAAAAATGAGGTCCTAATTCCAGCAATCGAGTCTGTGGTGATAGACATCGATCTCACGCAGAAGGTCTTGCGGGTGGACCTTCCCGAAGGGCTGGAGGATTGACTATACTTCGCATGGTCATAAATGGCGTTTTTGAAAATTGAGTGTCGTATCGATTTTGGGGTGTTGTTCAAGTAAATTCGAAATTCGAATATCGAAATCCGTACTGTTTTCAAGGCGTAAGCCGCAAACAAATCCGAATTTTCAAATTTCCTAATGTTTCATACAACAGAGTTGCCAATCTGAATTTGTTTTGAATTTCGTATTTTGGTAATTTGATATTGTTTCGTATTTCGATATTCGTATTTCGTATTTGGCACCATATCATGCATGACAATAATACCCCAAAATCAGAAAGCTCCAATTATGCCCGTTCAAGGTATATGAGGTTTACGGTTCTTACGCTATTTCCTGAAATGTTTTCCGCCCTCCTCATAGGAGGCATTGTAAAGAGGGCGATTGAGCGCCAGTATGTATCGGTCGAACCCATAAACATCAGGGACTTTGCCAAAGACCGACACCACACCGTGGACGACCGCCCTTATGGCGGCGGTTGCGGGATGGTGATGAAACCAGAGCCCGTGGCAGAGGCCATTCGACATGCTAAAAAGAGACATCCTGAGGCTTGCACGCTTTTGCTCACGCCTCAAGGTCGACTCTTTAGCCAAATGGTAGCCCAAAAACTTGCAGGATATGCCGGGCTCATCTTAGTCTGTGGCCGGTACGAGGGTATCGACGAGCGAATCCGTGAGCATCTTGTAGATGACGAGCTTTCCATCGGAGATTATGTTCTGACCGGCGGTGAACTTGCTGCCATGGTAGTCATCGATGCAGTGACCCGATTGATTCCCGGCACACTTGGCAGTGAGGACTCGGCCCAGGAGGATTCGTTCTCAAACGGACTGCTGGAGTATCCGCAATATACGCGGCCCAGGTCTTTTGAGGGGGCCAATGTGCCGGAAGTGTTGCTCTCTGGTGACCACAGTGCCATCAGGCAGTGGCGGCGACATGCCTCTCTGATTCGCACAGTCTTAAGAAGGCCTGACCTGCTGATGGTCCAGGCTCTTACAGCAGGGGACATAGAGTTTATGAAAAAACTCCAGCAGGATATCAAAACCATCATAGGTAAGCACTCCACAGCGTCTTGACAGCCCCGGGCAACCTTTACTTGGCCTTGATACACCATCCGGTGTATAACAAAAACGGCGAGGTGATTGCCTCTGCCGTCAGCAACCTTGATTTGCACGACATATCAAGGGCTGCTAAAACCTATGGCGTGCGGGCTTTCTATATAGTTACCCCGCTGGCAGACCAGCGGGAGCTTGTTGAGCGGATTCTGTCTCACTGGACCGAGGGTGTGGGTGCCAGGTACAATCCCGACCGCAGCGAGGCATTAAGACTGATCAGGATCGCTGTATCTCTGGATGCTGTACTTGACGAAATCGCCCGTAACGGTAAGGGAGTGCCGGTGACTGTTGTGACGGATGCGAGGCCCCACCCGCGCAATATCAGTTACAGCGCCCTGTCAGAGCTGTTAAAAGGCGAACATCCTTACCTGCTCCTTTTCGGCACAGGGTGGGGACTGACCCAAGAGTTTATTGATAAAGCCGACTATGTTCTGGCCCCTATTATGGGGCACACAGGATATAACCACCTCTCTGTTCGCTCGGCTGCTGCCATTGTGCTTGACAGGTTATTGGGAGATAGGAATTTCCTTTCTTAAGCGGCGCAGCCGCGTTATATAAAATCGCGCAGCGATTTTATGACTTGGAGGAAGACATGGAAGCTATCAAGGCAATTGAAAAGGAACAAATGCGATTTGACCTGCCGTATTTCAAACCTGGCGATACGGTAAGGGTGCATGTTAAGATCAAAGAAGGGGACAAGGAGCGGATTCAGGTCTTTAAAGGGGCTGTCATCAGGAAGCGCAAAGGCACCACGAATTCCACATTCACGGTGCGCAAAGTCTCCTACGGGATCGGGGTGGAGCGCATTTTCCCCCTGCATTCCCCCAACATCGAGAAAATCGAGGTTGTTTCTCGTGGCCGGGTTCGTCGCTCGCGTCTCTATTACCTGAGAAAACGCAGAGGCAAAGCGGCCCGGATCAAGGAACTGCGACCAAATTAGTTCCGAACAGACTGTTTCCCAGATCGGCACAATTTATGCGAGCCCAACCGGTTACCTAAGAAATGGATTGAATATTGACGATTGACGATTGAATATTCAAGGTATCAATTTAGCCTATTGAAAAAGCGAGCCTAACTGTCTTCAAAAAACTATAATGCTACTATTCAAGAATCAAGATTTCCTTCCTCAAATAGTCAATCTTCAATCGAAAATCGTCAATTTTTTTGGATCATGAATCGTGGACACCAATCCTGACCAGTTTGAAAAACAAGGCCGAAAACAGGGATATTCAAAAATAGCCGGCATCGACGAAGCCGGAAGGGGCCCTCTGGCTGGCCCGGTAGTGGCCTCAGCAGTCATCCTCCCTCAAGAGTTTTATCTCCCCCATCTTGATGATTCCAAGAGATTGAGCCCCCAAAGGCGAGAACAGTTTTTTGATGCGATCTACGAGCAGGCAGTCTCTATAGGGATAGGGATTGTTGATCCGGCAGAAATAGACCGGATCAATATCCTTCGGGCTTCCCTCTTGTCCATGCGCATGGCAGTGGATAATCTTAGACCAACCCCGGATTACTTGCTGGTTGACGGTACCTTTCCAATTAGATCTCCGGTCCCACAGCAGGTCATCAAACATGGTGACAGGCGGTCTCTGTGCATTGCGGCAGCGTCCATCATTGCCAAGGTGACTCGGGATCGACTCATGGCCCTTTATGACGAGGAGTTTCCGGAATTTGGCTTTGGCAAGAATAAAGGGTACGGCACCAAAGAACACCGTGCTGCGATTCGCACTTTCGGGTATTGCTCGATTCACAGGAAAACCTTTCGCGGTGTAAAAGAGTTCCTATAGAATTTTAGATTTTAGATTGTGGATTGCGGATTTGACGTGAAGTAAACATTTGGTTAACCCGCTTTTGCTTATATCGGTAGGGAGTAAGTACCAACAGCACAGGAGTTAAGTCCCGCCTGCCAGCACCACGCTCGCCGGGTAGCAAAAATGCGAGCACCGCAGGCAATGGCGGGCAGGCGTAAGCCTTTTATTTAACGGTGGGAATAAAATCCTTACGGATTAACTCCAAACGAGTAAGCACGAAACAGACCGTAACTTGAGACTGGCGGCGTATATGTTTGGAAAGTGTATTCAAAAACCAGAAGGCCCGACCAATGATGGGAGGCGCCACACCGGGGAAAGCGGTGAATCCATTGCTGTGAGATTTTTGAAGAAAAAAGGATATGAGATCATTGAACAAAACTATCGTTGTAAATTGGGCGAGATCGATATCATCGCCCGAGACGGTCGTGTACTTGCCTTTGTCGAGGTAAAGGCCCGACGAACAGGTGACTTTGGAGGGCCTAAGTGGGCCGTGACACCCCGAAAGCAGCGTAAGATATCGATGGTGGCCCTCAAATACCTGAAAGAGACTGAGCAGATGGGGAAGAAGGCCCGCTTTGATGTCGTGGCCATCCGCCTGCTGCCAGGCGACCCTGACGTTGAAATCATCAAGAATGCCTTTGACCTTGCCTACTGACGTCTCGGAATTTTTGGGACTTATTGAGACCAAAGGGCTTTTAATTGCGATTCATTTGTGCCGAGCATTTACGTTATTCGTTATTCGTTATTCGAATAACAATTAACGATTAACAAATAACAACCATGCCCATCACTCCAGTACTCCATTGCTCCAATACTCCAATTGGGGCGAAGCCCCTAAGTTCTCCCACCGCACCCGGAACACTCTTTGTGGTAGCCACGCCTATCGGCCACATGGAAGACATCACCTTGCGAGCCATCCACACCCTGAAAGAGGTGGGGCTGATCGCGGCCGAGGATACTAGACACACCAGGAAGCTGCTTACACGCTACGAGATTTCCACGCCACTTCTCTCATACCATGACCACAACAAGGAGAAGCGCACCCCTGAGCTTGTCGAGAAACTCAAGGCCGGCAACTCCATTGGCCTTGTAACGGATGCAGGCACCCCTTCTGTATCAGACCCGGGCCATTATCTTGTCCGGGCAGCCATCCGGGCAGCCATTCCGGTTGTCCCGATCCCGGGGGCATCGGCCTTTGTTGCCGCATTGAGTGTATCAGGACTTCCTACAGACAGCTTTGTTTTTGTAGGATTTGTTCCCCGCAAACCCGCCAAGCGCAAATACTTCCTGGAAAGACTAAAAGGAGAGCCCCGAACCCTCATCTTCTATGAGTCTCCCAAACGGCTTCTGGGTCTGATGCAGGAAATTATCGATCTGATGGGAGACCGAAGCGCCGTGGTGGCACGGGAACTGACCAAGGTCCATGAGGAAATCCTCAGAGGATCATTGAGCAACATACTGAAAGTGTTGGCAGCTCGATCTGCTCTGAAAGGTGAATGTACGCTCCTGGTGGGAGGCTGTGAAGGGGCCGCGGAATTCGACCGCAACTCGCTTGTGCGAGACCTTACGCAGTTGCGCCTTGAGACGGGACGCCCTCTATCGGAATTGGTAAAAGAAGTTGCCAGAAAACATGGCATTTCGAAAAAAGTCGTCTATGAGGAGGCCTTGAAGCTCAAAAAAGAAGGTTAATCTTGCCTTCATTCCGGAAAAGCCCTCGGCGTTTTTATCTTGCAAAACGGTTGACAACCAAGCGGTGGGTCTTGCCAAACTTGGCGATCTTGCCGGGGTCAAATCCTCCAGACAGAAAACGGAACAGATTTGGGTAGAGCCTGGCCTCTTTGACCTCTGTAAACAATTGTATTTATTGAATAATATTAGCATTAAACAGGTTTGATCAGCAAATTTTCCCTTGACACACAACCCCATTTCACATATAGTGGCCCCTCCAAAAAGCGAGTTCTCACTAAATATTCAATAATAACAACTTAATGTAATGAAGGAGGGCAAGAAAATGGGGGACGATGTATACGTAGTAGGTCACAAGAGTCCGGATACTGATACCGTGGTTTCAGCGATCGTTTATGCCAAGATAAAGGGCTATACCCCTGTCACCCAGGGAGCGATCAACGAAGAAACCGCCTTTGTGCTCGATAAGTTTGGGGTGCCTGTGCCTGGGGACCTGGGTGGCGCGGAGGGCAAGAAGCTGGTGCTGGTGGATCATAATGAGGCCAGCCAGGCTCCGGACAACCTCGACAAGGCGGAGTTGGTTGAAATTATCGACCATCACAAGATGAATTTTAACTATCCCGATCCTATCGCCATCCATGTAGAACCTGTGGGCAGCACGGCTACCATTCTGGCCAAACTATATAAGAATGAAGTGGCAAAGGATAAGGCTATGGCCGGCATTTTACTCGGTGCGCTTCTTTCTGACACGGTCATTTTCAAGTCACCAACGACGACCCAAGAAGATAGGGATGTCGCAGCAGAATTGGCCAAGATAGCAGGCATCGACGACATCGAGACATTTGGCATCGACGTAAAGAAGGCAAAGGCCGATATATCGGATAAGCCGATCAAAGATGTTGTCCTGGCCGACTTTAAGGATTTTGACTTTGCGGGCAACAAGGTCGGCATCGGCCAGACTGAGGTCGTAGATATCAATGATGTTTACAATCGGGCGTCTGAGGTCATGGATTTCCTTAACGACTTGAAGGGCAAAGAAGGTTACGAGATGCTCATCTTCGTCGCTACGGATATTATCAAGGAAGGCTCTGAGCTTTATTATGCTGGTGACAAGGCCAAGATGGAGAAGGCTTTTAATACCACGGTTGGCGACCAGTCGGTGTGGATTGACGGCCTCATGTCCCGTAAGAAACAGGTTGTACCTGTCATAGACAAGACATTCTAAGTTTGCTGTAAGGGGTCATTAAGTAAAGGGATACCCGCCCGTGGTATCCCTTTACTTTTTTCTGGCACAAAAGCGGAGCGTTTGAACGCTTCTAGGGAGCGTTTGAACGCTTCTAGAAAATAATTGTTGACACGCGTTATGTAGCCGGGTATAATTACTACAATTTTGTAGGGACATTTACGTATGACAAAGAATTGGGACAATCGAGGACGGTTTCTTTTTGGACGCTGGTTTTTTAGCTTTATGGGCGTCCACCCGGTTGTCTAGTTCAAAAGCTTGAACGCCCCGGGTGGACCAGGCGGTCTACTCGGGGTTTTGGAAAATTGAGAAGGCCTGAAGCCCCGAGAAGAAAAGCTCGGGGCTTTTTTTATATAAAATCGCGTAGCGGTTTTGTAGTCTTGTATCATTTTAGATTTACGGTAACATTTTAGTCTTATGAAACGACCGCATTCGAGGGAGCTCCAACGACAATCAAATTTTGAACAGGGTAACTGTCTGAGGGGTTTAGTGAGCCTTGAGAACGAACGGGGAGCTATTCAGACCGCACTTAAATGCTCAACAAAGATCGAACTTTCCTGGTACGATTTAACAAGTGGCTGCAGTTCTTTCTTTAGGCTCACTTAGTCCCGAGTTTTACGCGGTTCAAAATTTCATTGTCCTTGGAGCGACCGTGTTTTCAAAGACCTAAACTGATACGATTTACGAAATAAACGGGTTCAAACAAGCTCCAGCGGCCAAGTTTTCAAAGAGGTAAATTTTACATAGCTTTGAGAAAGGAGCATTTACCATGATTCTCGTCCTAAAGAGAGAAATAACAGAGGAACAGAAAAACCATATCCGAAGCATACTTCGCAGTGAGGGCTATCTCATCCGTGAAATGTCTGAGCACGGCCAGCCCCTCATAGGAGCTATTGGAAAGGCAGGCCAGGACCTTGATTTCTTCCAGCAGCTTCCGGGCGTAGAGAGGGTGATACCTATTTCCAGTTCTTTTAAACTGGCCAGCCGCAAGATGCGCCACGAAGACACCTTGGTTAATGTAGGAGACGTGGTGATCGGAGGCGAGCGCATCGTAGTGATTGCAGGCCCTTGCGCGGTGGAAAGCAGGGAACAGGCGCTTACCATCGCCAGGGAGGTCAGAAAGTATGGTGCCGTCCTGTTTCGCGGGGGGGCATTTAAACCGAGGACATCACCGTATTCCTTCCAGGGGCTTGGGGAGGAGGGCCTGAAAATCCTGGCTGAGATACGGGAGGAACTCGGTCTCGGCATTGTCACTGAGATCACTTCACCGGCTCAGGCAGATATGATGATGAAGTATGTGGATGTAGTTCAGGTTGGAGCTCGGAACATGCAAAACTTCGAACTTTTAAAGTGCGTTGGCCGAATGGGAAAGCCGGTACTCCTAAAGAGAGGACTTGCAGCCACCATCGAAGAATGGCTTATGTCGGCAGAATATATCCTTTCTGAAGGAAATGACCATGTTGTGCTTTGTGAGCGAGGGATTCGCACCTTTGAACCCTATACGCGCAACACCCTGGACCTTTCTGCCATTCCGGTGATCAAGAACCTGACCCATCTGCCCGTGATCATCGATCCGAGCCACGCCACCGGCATCCGCGAAAAGGTGAGTCCTATGGCCCGGGCCGCCATAGCCGCAGGCGCCGATGGTTTGATGATCGAGGTACACCATGATCCGGACAGGGCCCTTTCAGACGGTCCGCAGAGCCTTTATCCCAAACAGTTTGGGCAGTTGATGCGCGACATTTACGTGATTGCGCCGGTCATAGGAAAACAGCTCGATTTTGGCTATCTGGACAAAGCTAAAGCCGTAGAGCTCATGAGTGCGGCCAGGGGGGATGGCGATCGACGGGCCGCATTCTTAGGAGAGTTAGGGACCTTCAGCCACAAGGCTTGCACGCAGTATTTTGGGGCCAAGGTAAAAGCCGTGCCCACGCCTTCGTTCACGCGAATTTTTGAAGCAGTCAAGAGCGGCGAGGTCGATTTCGGTGTGGTGCCTTTGGAGAATTCGCTGACCGGAAGCATACACGAGAACTACGATCTCCTGCTCGAATATGACTTGAGGATTATCGGCGAAATCACGATTCGCATCATGCATCACCTTATCGCCTGTCCAGGGGGAAAGATTGAAACCATCCAACGCGTGTTCTCTCATCCTCAAGTATTCCAGCAATGTCGGCAGTTTCTGGAGCAGCATCAAGGATGGGAACTGGTTTCGGCCAAGGACACAGCAACGGCTGTAAAACAGATCAAGGAAGGAGGCCTTCCGACCGATGCAGCCATCGCCAGCAAGGAGGCAGCCGAGATTCACGGGATGGCGGTGATCCAGGAAGGAATCGAAACCAATCCGAGAAACTATACCCGATTTGTTGTCATAGCTGCGGAGCAACTTGAAAACGGTCCGAGACGGAGATCCTCGCTGATCTATTCAACGGGTAACCGGCCAGGAGCGCTCTTTGAGACATTGAAGATTTTTGCAGGAAAAGACATCAACCTGGTAAAACTCGAATCGCGCCCCATCCACGGAAAACCATGGGAGTACATGTTCTATGTGGATATTGAGGCGGATATCGAATCCCCTGCTTTCAAACCAGTGCTTGATGAACTCAAGAAAAATACAGATTATCTGAGGGTCCTCGGATGCTATTGACCGACCTTGCCCGGCCCCGGCCCTACTGAAAAACCGGCCGGGGCTGTTTTTTTTCAAGGATTCGCAAACTTTTTGGCCAGGTCACTGTCAATGACATAAATGCAAACTTCTTTTGCACCCTGTTCGGCATAACCGCACTTGGTGCACAGATTTTTCATCAGATACGTAACGTCGTTCCTGATTCTTTTGTCGTAGGTCTTAAAGTCCTCCTTGTCGTAATCCTTGATGGCCCGCCGGAAGTTTTCGTTTTCAAGAAACGGATCCAGCACCTTTTCCTTTAGATTGTATAAGTATCGATCATGCATTGATTCATAAATCTTTGTTTCGGTAATGGGTTTCCCGTCAACAATGATTTCCTGGGTCAATGTCTTGGATGTATACTCTTTTTGGGTCTCTTCCCGGAATGCCAGGCGTTTATCTTTGGCTACCTTTGCACCCAGCAAACGAGCCTCAATAGTCTCAAAAAAATCTTCGGTAATTTCCAGTTTTTCCCCGGTGTATTTGCAGGTCTGGACAGACCCTGTTTCAAAGTTGATGGCAAACAGGTAGTTCTGTATTTCCCGAGAAATCTGTTCCTCATTGTAATAGTAGAGGGATTCTTTGACTTCCTGCAAAACCGTATAGTCGTACATGCCAACTAGTGAATCTAAGAACCCTTTGGGTATCAATTTGCTCAGTTCTTTGCGGATCTTAGTGAAAAAGTTGCACAAAATGGACATGTTGATGAGCTTATCTTCCTTGGCATAAGTAGAGTAGAACTCATTAAATATTTTTATGGAATCGCGTCCGGAAATGCCGTGGTCCCCTTCTTTTTCCGATTCAGCAATGATTTTTCGTCGCCGTTTCGCAGTTAATCTTTTTGTGTCTTCTTCTGTAAGCCATGTGGGGATATGTCCGGTGTAGATTTCCATCTTTAGGAGTTGAAGATTCTCATCGCAATAGAGTTTGTATTTGTCAGGCTTGCCGATCCATTCCAACAGGGCTTCTGACTTTGTGTTAAGCCGGGATGAGATAATAACCCTGGCAAAATTGTGCAGGACCCTGGGAAGAAAACTCTCGTCAATGTGTTTTCCGAAAATGTTTCGGTATATCTCTACCTCTGTACTCAGATCCATAACGTAAGGGATATTGATATATTGAATACGGTCCGAAAAGGACTGGAAGCTCTCAATATTTTTCTTATCTTCGGGATTCATGACGGCCAAAAGGAGTGATTTCACGTTTTCCTCGATATCCTCCACCTTGTGCACGCCCTCACTGATGATGTTGTGGAGCTCGATCAAACGATCCTTATTGTGGGATTTGATGTCCATGAGGGCATATATCCCGTTATTGGTCTTTGCATATCGGGAAAAAATATATTTAACCTGGCTGCCGTCTGTTAAGAGGGCGCTTATCCGCCTTTGAAGCATGGCATCGCTCAAGATATGTTGCCGCATGGGTCTGTCGCCAGGGTTGAAAACGCTGATGCCTTCCCCGAGTCGCCTGTTGAACTGGTAGGGTCGCGCATACAGCATTTCAAAAACTTTCTGGGGACTCTTCAGTTTCTTCAAAAGTGCCCCATACAATGAACTGCATATGGTACAGGGATTGTCCCGGAACACCCACTCGTATTCTTTTTCGGTAAAAAGCTTCCACTTAAATTCATCATTTTTGAGCAGGTCGTCGAAAAACATGCGGCGGTGAGGTTTGGGAATCATCAATAAGGGGTTATCGTGACTAGGGCATGGAATCTCCACATAATCACCGGTTGAGTAGGGAACCTCCGTATGATCACCGGTTGAATGCAGATCGTTTTGTCCTTCATGGAATTGATTAGCATCTTGTGGGACGTTGTTCACCAATTGAGACAATTTTTCAAGCAAAGGAATGGCCTCATGTTCCGGAAAACTGCCCAATATTTTGCGATCAAATCTCCAAACCGTTTCAAAACGCAAGCCATTTTCCGTATTGGCATATTCTTCAAACTTCTTGAGCAGGTTATTCAAAAATGTACTCTTCCCACAGCCGGGAGGACCTTCAAAGATATAGATCTTGTTTTGTTGTGCACCGCGCTTCAGGGCTTCAACAAGACTTATCAACCTATTGGCAAAAAGTCTGTCTGCGAAGAATGGGTGGTCTGAGCCTTGAACAAAAAGCCGGCTGCAATCATAGTGTACGTAATGAATCGACTCGGGATCATCCGGGTATTCATCGACGCCTTCTCCTACATAGGCCTTGATCATGTCATGAAACACCTGGAAAACATTGCGTACTACAGCATAAGGTTCAGCGGCGAAGACCATGAGAAATTCCTCAAAGGGTATGGTGGTGCGTTGATCCAACTGGCTCAAGCGCTGGTTGAGATAATGCATTGCCTTTTTTATCTTGTGTACGGCCATACCCTAGGGAATTACCAGGTTAGATATTTCTCTTTGAAAGCTTTCGATTTTCCATGCTGTACAAGACGCGCTGCCATTTGATTTCTGGTTCTTTGGTCTCTTCTTTTGGGGGGGAAGTTGGGACCACCTCACTCGTTTCCATCTGAACCGGACCGCCCCAGAGATATTCAATTCCCATCATAGTATTGGCGATAAATTCCTTCACCAGAGGCTTCTCCTCAAAGCGATGCACGAGATAGAGGGTGTTGTTCTTGCCTTTTTCCGGATCGATTTCAATATGAGGTGGATGATAAAGGGTGTCCAGCAGCATTTTGCGATAGTCTTCCGCCTTCCGGCTCTTGACATAAAACTGCCAAACCATCTTGGCCTGGTTCATTCGTCTGCCGGTAACAAACAGTTTGTTGCGGGTAACAAAATCCTGGTCAACAAAGGTGTTGACAAACAGAAAATCACAAAAATCTTCGCGGACTTTAAAAATAAAGTCCTGCCCCTGCCCTGTTTCTGCATCAAATTTTTCCCGTTTATCAGCATTTAGGAGCCGCTTGAATTCAATGGAATATTTTCCTTTATCAGCGACTTCCTCAATGTAGTAAAAAAGATGCATCCCGAGTGCATAAGGGTTCAGTCCCACGCGAGGCAATGATGCAACTCCTGCATGGGCCCGGGCAAAGTCCACCTCGTGCCCCTTGATACGGTCATCTTGAAGGAAAAGCTTTTCGTGCCAGTAACTGGCCCACCCTTCATTCATGATCTTGGTTCGGATTTGTGGTTGAAAGAACACGGATGTGTTGCGAACCACCTCCATAACCGATCTCATCCACTCGTTTTCGTCCTTTTTTAAAAAGTCAGAGTGCTCAATCAGATATTGAATCGGGTCAATTTTGTGTTCGGGCTTTTCCTTGAGGCTTTTCTTAAAGATCGCATCAAATTCAGGGTATTTCCTACGCACGTCCGAAAAAAAGGCCTTTTCCGCACGCTTTCCCTCTTTATTAACGCAGTCATTATACTTTTCGATTTCTTTAATATAATCATGGATCTTCACTTTCTTGATAGACTGCAAGAACACGTCGAAGTAGAAATCCAAACGTTTTGATAGTTCTGTCACGGCAGGGCGATTCAGGCGGGAGAGTTCGTCGTGGTACCCTACGAGGTTATCGATTCCACGGGCAAATTCAATAACGTAATCCACCCATCTTCCCTTTTCGGACCTGAGTTTGGCGATCAATCGCTTATCCGATAGGGCCTGACCGGTAAAATCATAGTCCCAGGTATGACGGAAGTACAGATTGTTCTGAAAGAAATCGATATGCGCCAGAACGTGATAGAAGATCAGTACGTTCAACCAGTCCGGGTTGTTATCATTATAGAAGGAAATGGCCGGACGGGTGTTAATGACGGTTTCATACGGATTACCCGGATAAAGCTCATACCTGCCCTTTTCTTTTAGGACCTCCACGTCGTGGACCCAGTAATCGTAGAGCGTTGGGATCATCAACTTTGGAGACAGTTCCAGCAGGTCCCGGTTGGTTACTATATACTCCAGGGACTCAGTCTGAAAACGCAAACCAGCATTTAGTGCTCTCTCTTTGCAGCCCTCCATGATTTTCTTGGTATGCTGATCGATCAATTCCATTGTATTAACCTAACCCGGACAAGCCCGAAATACGAAGCACGAAATCCGAAATCCGAAACAAATCCAAATATCAAATGCTTAAATGTTCAAAACTGTAGGAGACGTCTCAAGCACCATTGAAATCGGCAGAATTCCTTACCGCTTCTTAATTTTGAATTTTTGTCATTCGATATTGTTTCGTATTTCGACCTGCCCGCCATTGCCAGAGATGCCGGCACATAAGCTGAATGCTGTCTCAGGCGTTGGCAGGCGGGTATTCGTATTTCGAATTTATTT
>JAUWXF010000171.1 GCA_030616475.1 Desulfobacterales bacterium | reverse complement strand
TATGTGCCGGCACCCGCCTGCCAACGCCACGGTCGCCGGACATCTGCAATGCCTGCACACACGGCAATGGCGGGCAGGTCTCTGGCAATGGCGGGCAGGTCGAAATCCCTGGCCCAGACCTGACTTAGATGGGCAGCAGAATCATCCAGGTATGTCGCGCCAGGGCAGGCCGAAACAATATCAAATGACAAAAATGCAAAATTCAAAACAATACCAATTGGAAGATTACTGGTGGCGACAGGCTATGTTTTGAGCATTTGAATTTCGAATTTGTTTCGAATTTCGTGCTTCGTGCTTCGAATTTTTTAGCCTGCCTGTCTGGACTATGGATTCAAATGCCCTGTATGAATGAATCAATAGTTACTTTGACGTAGCCCTGGGGGGACTATGAGGGTACTTATTGCCGGAGGTGGCACCGGAGGCCATCTTTTCCCCGGGATCGCGATTGCTGAGGCATTCATAGTTAAGGACCCTGCAGGTGAAATTCTCTTTGTGGGGACCGGCAATCCCATGGAGGTATCTACCCTTTCAAAGAAAGGATTTGATCACATGAACATTGTAGCGGAAGGTTTTATGAGACGAGGGCTCTGGCGACAGATCCGATCGTTGATCAAGATCCCCTTTGGGCTGTGGCAGGCATTGCGAATTATCTGGCGGTTTGACCCTGACATGATCATTGGCCTTGGAGCATACGCCTCGGTACCCGTGGCCTTGGCGGCAAAGCTCACGGGGAAAAAAATAGTTATACATGAGCAAAACATTCTGCCTGGTTTCACAAACCGGATACTCGGCCGTTTTGCTGACCGGATATTCATCTCCTTCCCGGATAACCTTGGCATATTCAAGCCCTCAAGGACGCTGATTACAGGAAATCCTGTGCGCCGTGAACTCCTTGCAGCCCAATTATCACCCCCACTTTACCCTCCCCCCTCAAGCCCGCCTGCCACTGCGAGGCACGAGCGGGCAGGGGGGAGGGTTTGGGTGGGGGTGAAAGACGGGAAGGCAACCGAGCAACTTACGGTGCTGGTACTGGGTGGCAGCCAGGGGGCTCATGCTGTAAACTGCGCCGTGGTTGAGGCCCTTGATCGTTTGAAGAGCCCGGCGCAGATGACCTTTGTCCATCAGACCGGGACCAAAGATGCAGCATGGGTTGCGCAGGCCTATGAGAGCCGGGGCATCAAGGCTATAGTGGAGCCGTTTTTTGTGGACATGGCTGGTCCATACAGCTCGGCCCACCTGGTCATATGCAGGGCGGGGGCCACGACTGTGTCAGAGTTGATGGCCCTGGGCAAGCCTGCCATTTTCATACCATTTCCGTTTGCGGCCAATAACCATCAGGAACTGAATGCCCGGTACGTGGCCGATGCAGGCGGGGCAGAGGTCATCCTGGAAAAGGATTTAAGTGGTGCTGTCCTGGCCGGCCGGCTCGATCATTATGCGTCGCACCATGAAGCTCTGCGGGATATGGCAAAGCGGACATTGAGTCTTGCACGCCCCGATGCTGCGGACGTTATCGTGGATGAATGCCGCAGGTTGGTAGTGATGAGTTATTAGTTGATTGTCGATTGTCGATTGTGAATAACCAATAACCAATAACCAATAACCAATAATCAATCGTCAATAATCAATAATCAATCATAAGATGTATCAGAAATCGTATCACATCCATTTTGTTGGGATCGGCGGAATTGGGATGAGCGGGATCGCGGAGCTCCTCTTGAACCTGGGGTATACGGTAAGCGGCTCAGACCTTCGGTCGACTGACATTACCAAACGCCTGGCCCAACTTGGGGGGGCTATGTTTCAGGGCCACCGCCCGGAGCAGATTCAAGGGGCGGATGTAGTGGTGATTTCCTCGGCAGTGGGGGCGGACAACCCTGAAGTCGTGGCTGCCAAAGAGGCCATCGTTCCGGTTATCCCCAGAGCGGAGATGCTGGCAGAACTGATGCGGCTCAAGTACAGTATCGCCGTGGCTGGCGCGCACGGCAAAACCACAACGACCGGGATGATTGCCTCGATTCTTGACCACGCGGGACTTGACCCTACGGTAGTCATCGGCGGAAAACTCGGCAGCCTGGGAACCAATGCCCGCCTGGGCCAGGGGGAGTTTATCGTGGCTGAAGCCGACGAAAGCGATGGCTCTTTCTTGAAGCTTACCCCGACCATTGGTGTGGTAACGAACATTGACGACGAACACCTGGACTTTTACGGAGATCTGGAAAGAATCAAACAGGTGTTTCTTGATTTTATCAACAAGGTTCCCTTCTATGGGATGGTGGTGCTGTGTCTGGACAATGAGGGTATTCAGGATCTGATCCCGAAGATTGAGAAACGGTTCACCACGTATGGCATGACGTCCCAGGCAGATTATCAGGCGAAAGACGTGACCTTTGAAGGCCTGAAAAGCCGATACCGTATAACCTGCCGCGGTGAAGTCCTGGGTACGGTAGATCTGAACCTTCCCGGCATATACAATGTGTATAACTCCATGGCGAGCATTGCCATTGGTATGGAACTCGGGATTCCCTTTGATGTTATTCTGCGGGCGCTCAAAGATATTGAAGGGGTCCAGCGCAGGCTCCAGGTAAAAGGGACTGCACGCGGGGTAACCGTAGTGGATGACTACGGACACCACCCAACCGAGATCAGGCTGACGCTCCAGGCGGTGCGCCAGTGCTGGCCAGATTGCCGGATTGTTGTGGTGTTTCAGCCTCATCGGTACTCGCGGACCGCTGTGCTCTATAACGATTTTACGCGGGCCTTTTACCAGGCGGACAGCCTTGTAGTGCTCCCAATCTATTCGGCAGGCGAGGCCCCGATAGAAAACGTAGACGGCCAGAGCCTCTGTGCGGGGATTCATCTGCACGGCCATAAAGATGTCGTCTTTCATGATGGGCAGGATGCAGCCGTAGCCTATTTGAAGAAAACCTTGAGGCAAGGGGATGTACTATTGACCCTTGGAGCAGGGAATGTCTGGCAGGTGGGAGAAAGGTTTCTTGATGAATCAATCAGATAAGAACTGGTTGGTAGGGCATTTTGGTCCACACGTCTTGTTTGATGAACCGATGTGGCGACACACGACCTTCAGAATCGGAGGGCCTGTAGACGCCCTGATCACCGTGAAGACCGAGCAAGAGATAAGGGTCCCGGTTGTGTGGGCCCGGGACAGAGGCCACCCCATCATGATCCTCGGGGCAGGAAGTAACCTGCTGGTCCGGGACGGGGGCGTGCGAGGCCTCGTGCTTAAGTTGGCCGATGACTTCGAGGCCATTCACCTTGTACCCCGGGCTAATGGCAGCAGCGCCATGATAACAGCAGGAGCAGCAGTCCTGGTTCGTCGACTCGGCAAATATGCCCTCGACCAGGGGCTGGCCGGGCTTGGCTTTGCACTGGGTATCCCTGGAGCCGTAGGCGGGGCGCTCAGAATGAACGCAGGGGCCTGGGGAGGATGCATGGCCGACAGCACCAGCTCGATTAGAGTGCTCAACCCATATGGAGATATTGCGAGCATGAGCCGGGACCAGCTTCGATTTTCGTACAGGGGGCTGGACCTGGAAAAAGGTACTATTATCTTGAGCGGCCGGTTCAAGCTAAAACACGCAGATCGGGAGGTCCTCCAAAAGGAGGCCATCCGCATGCAAGAGAAAAGGAGATTGAGTCAACCGCTCTCCCTTCCCAGTGCCGGGTGTGTGTTTCGAAACCCACCCGGGCAAAAGGCCGCTGGAGAGCTTATTGACCGTGCAGGCTTGAAAGGACTTCGGGTTGGTGAAGCTGAGGTTTCAACCAAACATGCCAATTTCATTGTGAACAGGGGGCATGCCAAGGCTTCCGACGTGCTTGACCTGATAAGACAGATACAGGAGACCGTAGTTGAACGGTTCGGCGTTAACTTAGAGTTAGAGGTGACCGTAGTTGGCCAGGAAGCAGGTTCGTAAAAACTATTACAAAAACAGTCGGGCACAAAGAAGACAGCGAGTCATAAGGCGCTGTCTCATGGGCCTCAAGATAATGTTGCTGGTGGGGGGCATGACAGGAACAAGCCTCCTCCTTATACTGGCCTATGATGCCGTGACACAGAGTTCCTACTTTGAGGCCCGGACGATCACAGTTGAGGGAAACCAAAGGTTTTCAAAGGAGAGGATTCTGAAACAGGCCGGGCTGAAGCTCCACGACAATATCCTTTCTGTCAATCTGAATACGGTTCGCTACAGGCTTATGGCCGATCCATGGGTTGCCGCTGCAGAGGTCGAACGGGAGTTGCCTGACGCGATTCATATTCGGGTAAGAGAACGGGTCCCTATTGCCATAGTCGATCTGAACCGACCCGCTCGCCTCGCAAGCCCGCCCGCCCGCCAACTTTTTTACCTGGACGAAGAGGGTGAAATCTTCAAACCGGTGGACCCCGTTAGAGACCGGCCGGATAACTCTTCCGGCATATTACGATCTAAAGTCTCTAACGGGGTGGAGTCTTCGGATAAGGTGAGGGTGCCTGTGGTCAGCGGTCTTGGCCTGTCAGATATTGATTTCAACGATCAGTCGCGTTCCCGGTTGTTTGGTGCTGTTATGGAGGTGCTTCGCTTGAGCCGACTTTATCAGAACGTGATTCCACTCCATTGCTTGCACCGTATTCACGTTGACAGGGAGATGGGATTGACCCTTTATGCCTTTCTTGGTCGATGCAGCCTGTCTGCCACGCCTGACTCCGCGCCTGCCTTTACCGGCAAGGCAGACAGGCGGACACCGGCCGGCGGAAACGCGGTGGCAATCAAGGTCGGTTTTGGGGACTACGAGTCAAAATACTGTCGACTTGGAGATATGGTTCCTTACCTGAAAAAGGAAAGTGGGTTTTTGAACCTTCAGTCCATCGATCTGAACGATTCGGATCGAGTGGTGGTCAGGGCTTCCCTGGCCGGGCAGGCTGAAAGACGCTCTGTCTCTGGGGGCCGCGGCCTCTGGCTTTCGGAGCTGTAGGCTCTACAAGCCGGAGGCCGAGTAGGCGAAAGGAGGTGTGAAGGTGCTGAGTGATGGGGAACTGATGGTAGGCCTGGATATTGGGACTACCAAGATTTGCGCAGTGGTGGGGAATGTGACCCGCAATGGGATCGAAATTGCGGGGATCGGAACCCATCCATCTGTTGGGCTGCGTAAAGGTGTGGTTGTGAATATCGAATCTACCGTAAACTCTATTCAAAGAGCAGTAGAAGAAGCCGAGTTGATGGCAGGCTGCGAGATCAGATCGGTGTACGCGGGGATTGCCGGAGGTCATATAAAGGGTTTTAACAGCCACGGAATCGTTGCCCTAAAAGGAAATGAGGTCAGTGAAAAGGACATCGAACGCGTGATTGATGCGGCCAGAGCAGTGGCGATTCCCATGGACCGTGAGGTGATTCATGTGCTGCCCCAGGAGTTTATCGTGGATGAGCAGGATGGGATTCAGGATCCCCTGGGTATTTCAGGGGTTCGCTTAGAGGCCAGGGTCCACATTGTGACCGGAGCCGTCACCTCCGCGCAAAATATCATCAAGTGTGCAAACCGTGCCGGCCTTGATGTGTGTGATATTGTGCTTCAAGCCCTTGCATCGAGTGAAGCCGTGCTAAGCGAAGAGGAAAAGGCCCTGGGTGCGGCCCTGGTGGACTTTGGCGGGGGGACCACAGACCTGGCGATCTTCAAGGGCAATAGCATCAAACACACCTCAGTGCTGGCCCTGGGGGGGAACAATCTCACCCATGATATCTCTGTGGGTCTGAGGACACCCATGGCTGAGGCAGAAAAGATCAAGATAAAGTACGGCAATTGTCTTACCAGTGGCATTGGTAAAGATGAAACCATTGAGGTCGCAGGTGTGGGCGGACGTAAGCCAAGGAACCTGTCGAGGCAGATACTGGGCGAGATCTTAGAGCCAAGGGTGGAAGAGATCTTCAACCTGATCCACCGGGAGGTTTATCGGGCCGGCATGGAGGATTCAATAACTTCAGGGCTGGTCGTTACCGGTGGGTCTTGCCTGCTGGAAGGCGTTGTGGATATTGCCGAGTCGGTCTTCAACCTTCCGGCACGGATTGGAAAACCCACAGGGATTAGCGGGTTGGTGGATGTGGTGAACAATCCCATGTATGCCACAGCCGTGGGGTTGGTACTCTATGGCGCCAGATCTAAGCCGAAAAAGAAATTCAGGATTCGAGACAACAACATCTTTGATCGTGTCATGGCACGCATGAAGAAGTGGTTTAAGGATATTATCTAGAACAGGAACTCAGGGGCTTCGCTCCAATTTTGGATACTGGGGTATCGGATTATATCTGGCCAGTAAATGTCGAAACTCGAAATACGAATTCCGAAATACGAAACAAACTCGAAATACGAATTTTCTAATGTTCAAAACAATGCTGATCAAAACTCTCCATAAAAATTTTGGTCATTTGAATTTTGAAAATTGTTTCGGCCTGCCCTGGCGCGACATACCTGGATGATTCTGCTGCCCATGTAAGTCAGGTCTGGGCCAGGGATTTCGACCTGCCCGCCATTGCCAGAGACCTGCCCGCCATTGCCGTGTGTGCAGGCATTGCAGATGTCCGGCGACCGTGGCGTTGGCAGGCGGGTGCCGGCACATA
>JAUWXF010000278.1 GCA_030616475.1 Desulfobacterales bacterium | reverse complement strand
GGGGACTTTTTGCGGAGGAGTCATCGTATAGTGTGAATATTTGTGATTCTTGGGCTAACAAATCACTGGAGCCAACCGGATGACATCGTAGCCCATCTTAGGCACCTAGGCCGGTGGCTCAGTTCAGGCGTTATACAACATAGAAAAATGAAGAGAACAACCATACAACAATATACAAGCGCGATTATCGGTGGAATGGTTGAGAGTTCTATTGCATTGCAGGACCTTGACCATAATCTACTTAAGGGTGAATTGAGGGAGCTTTTCGTAACTGATCTGCTTAAGAGATTCTTGACAAGTCAGTTCGAAGTAGGGTCAGGCATAATTACCAACCAGAAAGGAGAGCAAAGCAATCAAAACGATATCATTATTTACGACAATCGAATACTCCCGCCTTTTATAAGAGAACAGCACCTGGGAGTTTTCCCTTCAGAATGTGTACTCGCAACAATAGAGGTAAAAAGTTATTTAATAAAGACAGAACTAGATAAAGCAGAAACGGCAGCAAAGAAATTACATGAAGAAATATATCGACCAGATGCGAGTCTATATGGCGACTATCACGAGTTCAAGCCGACTTGCACGATATTTGGTTTTTACAAAGATGGGCCAAGGGCTATAGCCAAAAAAGAGGCAGGGAAGACATGGCTCAATCAAAACATAAAGTACCTTAAATATATAGGCTTGGCGCAGAAGTATTCATGGATAAAAATGCGTGATACCGGTTGGACTCAAGAATTGAGTGATAAGAAATCCCATAATGAAATAAAAAGATTCATAGCTGTTCTATGTGACAATTTGCGCACTCGTTCAGAAATTAGAATTAAATTACTAAGCAGAAAAGATAATAAATCCAAAGAAGGGCATAAAGACTGGATAGGGATCTATATCAGAGAGAGAAAAGATTAACTGTTCAGATAATGTTGTATAACAATCTCTTCCAGCGGAGCGCAAAAAGCCGCGCCCGCTGAAGAGTACGTTATGCCCAACCAAGGAGTAAGCGTTGCCAGTCTTTAAGATTGAACTAACTGGAACAGAGATCGTCGCCTGGTGGGGTGGTATCGTTGCGACCGTTGTTCTCCTTTGGGACATTTACAAATGGAAAACTGCTGGTCCCAGAATACGATTCGTGGTTAGATCTGGAATGATCGTTGTGGGGGATCCTTCCAAAGAGGGCCAGACTTTTATATCGGCCGAAGCAACCAACATAGGAGACAGGCCGACCACAATAACGAATTTGGTTATTCAACATTATGACACGTATTTTGCCATGTTGAGACATAAGCCGAGTACGTCTATGCTCGTAACCGAGCCAAGTACATCGCAACCCCTCCCGTATGTACTCCAACCGGGATCTGTCTGGCATGGGCTATCTCCTCAGACTGGAGAGATAGAGGATCTTGGTAGAACTGGGTATTTGGTTTGCGGGCTTTGTCATTCTCATAGCGATAAGGAAATCGACCGGCGAGTAATTATCAGAAAGCAGCCTGAGGCATAACAAGGCAGTCCAGTGGACAGCCAGGGCCGTGCCGTTTGTGGTAATTCTCGGCAGATCAACTTTTATATATTTTCAACGTCGGTTGTGGAAGCCCTGACTGCCACTGACTGCTGGCGTTATGCTCTCGAAGAAAGGCTATCACATCGTTGTATGAGAGCTACTGACGCAATACCGATAGTATTCCTGAGCCATAATTCGGCTGACAAGCCCTTCGTGCGCAGGTTGGCCGCCGAGTTGGAGAAACGTGGCATATCGTGTTGGGTTGATGAGGCGGAGATTCATTACGGAGAGTCGCTGGTGCAGAAGATATCCAACGCGATCGAGCGTATCGTCCTAGTCCTGGCAGTGATCAGCAATAACTCGGTGGACTCGTCATGGGTTCGGCAGGAACTCGAGTGGGCCATGACCAAAGAGATAAAGCAACGGCGCGTGGTCATTATACCGTTATTGGTAGGCAAGTGCGACATACCCTTCTTCCTTATGAACAAGCTATACGCGGACTTCACTGATGAAAGCCGCTTTCTTGAAACGGTCAACCGGTTGGTTGCATCGATCCTGCACCATCAGGGCCAGACGCAGCAGGGCACTCCACACACATCGTTCGGTGTCCGCGTAAGTCTTCCGTATCGCCCAACTTTGCTTCCGCTAGCCATGGACATCCTGTTACTGGCATTCTCGGTATCTCTCTTTGTCTTCCCGTCGTTTTCGATGATGTACCCTATGGATCCGCGAAGGAACGAACTTGTCTGTGCGGCTATGCGCGGCTTTGGCCTCCTAATGGGAGCCGCTGTATTAATGGATATCGCTCGCATCGTCTTGACGCGGTATATGATGCGAGGCAATGCAAACTTCGCACGCGCGGCGGCAGATTTACGATGGTCTGGCTGTCTATCGGGGAAGTTTAGACGTTTGGTTCGGCAGTACTGGCAATACCCGCTGGTAAAGGTTCTGGTGTTCATCGAGGCCGGCACATCAGTGGCAATCCTGTTGATGTTGTGGTGCGCCATACGCATAGGCGTTGCCATACTGAAATGATGATTCCAGAGCATAACAAAGGAATTGAGCAGACTCGCTAAGCGCTTGCAGCTCATTCCTTACGTTATGTCTAATAATCTGCGCTGTATAAATTTAAATTGGAAACTATTAGATTATTAACCTAGCCTGAGTTTCCTACTTAATGAAGCGTTTTGTGACATTTATTTAGCCAACGCCTTTAATTTTCAAGGTAAAAGCGAGTTCATGAACAGATGTTGGGTGTATACACTGACGGGTAGTAAGAG
>JAUWXF010000163.1 GCA_030616475.1 Desulfobacterales bacterium | reverse complement strand
GTTTCAGCTCTTTAAGTTTCTCAATCCTGACACCTGAAACCCGAAACCTGACACCTTTTCCCCAAAACTAAATACGCAGCAGACGGACACGGATTTTCTCATTGCCAACAGCCGTGATTTACACTCCGTAGTGCCTAAAGTGAACTAAAGTGAACTAAAGTGCCTAAAGTTACCTGCCCGCCATTGCCAAACAATGCTGGCACCTTGATCGTGCATTTTTAGCTCACCTTAGCTCACTTCTCCACGCTCAATCGTCAATCGTCAATCGTCAATCGCTATTGCCCTGGGTATCAGCTCAAGCTTTACCCCTTTTTCAGAAACCTCAAAGATGTTCACTGCAAGGTTTTCAAAGCGCTGCAACATCAACTCATCTGCCAAAATCCTGGCATTTCCCATAACATCCACATCCATCTTCGCCTCACCAGCCCTGATACTGCGCAAATACACGTTCCTGACACCCCGGACATCATCTTTAAGATGCGTTCTGAACCTGACAAAATCGGCATACTCCCTAATGCCCTTTACTACCAATTCCACCAGAACAGGCTGCCCCGCGTCCTTGCGCCACTTGGCCACGATTTGCCTTACGAGATCCCGAGCCACCACTGAAGCAGAAAGGATGAGAGCTTCCGTGCCTCCAACTCTGTCATCCGAATGAACGGCTGCCCTGGTTCCTTGAGACGAAGCAACGGCCATCCCGCTGTCTGTCCTGATAGCACGTGTAGACACCCTGGCCTGAATGGACTTCATGTTCTTATCCAAGACGTTCCCGCTATCGCGGGCCACGGCCTTACCAACTATAACAAGATCAGCACCAAGCTCCTTTCCCAGCTCTACCGCGGCATCATCACTCAACTCGGGATCCATATATTCTGGTCCAGGCTGAATATCCCAGCCCAGCGTTGCCCGGTTCACAATGATAAAACCCTTTTCACGCATGTACTCTGAAAGCGCTTTTTCAGTGACCGACAGATGTGCACTAAGGGGGCTTTGTCCCCACCAGTATCGAGGTGAAGGCTCGCCAATGTTCTGCTCGGACAAAAAGAACATAATCGTCGGCATCCCCTTATGAATCACAAGGATACCGGTACTTTGAAGCCTATCTTGAATAGCACTCACAGATACGGTGGCTCGCACCACCACACGATAATACAGGCCAGACTTTGACTCGGTCAGGACCCTGTAATCATGAATGAACGCCTCAGTCTGATCATAGACCCGATCACTCAAAAGCTGGAAGTCTTGCACTACCGATGCCGGGGAAATCACAAGACCGACCGCCTGTTCAACCGCGCCCTGTAAGGCGTCTGCTATTGCCTTATCTCTGGCCCCGGGCACATCATCACGATAAATCGTGCCCCTGCCAATGACGTCTATGGTCCTGGTTTCACCGGCCTCTTGCCCAGCTTCCAACCCGGCCGCAGCCCCGGAGGAGCCCCCTCCCGGGCCAAATGCCTCTCCCGCCGGGGCTGAGCCCCTCTGGGGCGGAGCCTGGGCCGGTGCCTGGCTCGGAGAGAGGGTACCACCAACACACCCCAGCAGGAGTAAAACCAAGACAATAGGTTTTCTAAAGACTGTCATCCGTTATTCAATGGTGCATGGCGCATAGAGCATGGTGCGTGGCGCATGGCGTTTATTCGCCTTCGCCAGAATACCCTGTAGCTTGCTACAGGGATGAATGGCGAGGCGAACCGCGTCGAAGCTCGGTAGAGCGAAGACGGGTTGGCTTCGGCGCAATTCCGCTAAGATACCCCGCTGCTTGCAGCGGGGAGCTTCATTAATCGGCTTAAACCACTACCTCTGGTAAAGGATAACCCATGGATTATAAGTAGATTTCCGATTTGGTTAAACTATACCCTATTCTCAATACCTATGGTGCCATGGACAAACTTGTTTGTCCGTGTGGAAGGTGGCGATATGAAGTAACAAAGAAGAAAAACGGTTCAGTACTTCAATGATTCCGGTCTTGTCCGTTTTTCAAGTTTTTCTGTTACCGGCAGTTCCCTTTGTCGAGTCGAAAACAGGCACGGACAAACAAGTTTGTCCATGGCACCCGTCCTGAGTCATAACAAAACCAATTATAGAGAGTTCTACCTTGATTGCAACCGAAAGTCGCACTGTGGCCTATACTCTATGCGCCATGCGCTTTGCGCTCTGCAATTGACAATTCTACGGGTTGATCACAGACGCTAACCTGCGTATTATAAGTAAGGCATCTGCCCCTGAAACTGACCCCATCGGATCAAACTCGCCCGTGGCAAGATCCTTGGTCTCCATAATGCCTCGTGTCGTGCAGACCATCACAGCATTGTAGTACGAAAGATCATTCCTTAAATCCGGAAAGGGCGACGGGCCGCCGATGAATTTGGTGGCGAGTTTTTCATCCCCTGTTGCCTTGATCAGGATGTCTTCGATCATTATGGCATACTCGGCCCGGGCAATCTTTTGGTCAGGCTTAAAGGTGTGATCCGGATACGGCTCTATGCCTTTGATACCGTGCCCAATCACAACCTCAATATCCGTCTTTAGCACGTGGTCCGCAATATCGAGTACTGCTGGCGTCTTGACCAGTCGTTCGGTCACAAACTTCTTCTCAGGACTCTTAAACCTCGTATCAAAGTCTTTCCTGGTCCTTTTTGCGAAGACCTCATCTATCTTGAGTTCTTGGATAAAAAGGGCTGCAATGTCTGCACGGGTGATCTGATCCACCAGGGCAATCTTTTTGCCGATCATGGTGCCGGGTGCTGCTCTTTGTATTTTCTGGATCAGCTTCCATGCATCGTTTGCCTCAACCACGTAGCTGTCGTTGATGTCCAACACCTTTTTGAAAAGCTTGCTTGCCTTTTCAAAGTTCAGAGCCTCTTTATATGCCACACCCATATAGTAGTGAGCAGCAGAGGACTCAGGTAACTCGTCGATAGCGTCTTCATAGGCCCCTTTGGCCTTCTTAAGCCATTTCTTGTGAGCAGACTTCTTTCCTAACAAATACAATCGTATCAGACCTACATTGGCATCGACCTTTTCATCCTTGGTCTTGCTCAGGCCAATAGCCTTTTTCATATCTTCGATTCCCTGTTTGAAATCACCCTTGTTTCCAAACACCAAGCCAGAGCCAACGTATGCCCCTGAAAACTTCGGGTCAAGCTCCTTGGCCAGTTTAAATTCACGCATGGCATCATCGTATCTGCCCAACCCGAGGAGTTTCATACCGCTCTGCACGTGATGTTCAGGGGTATCCAGGAGGGTTTCTGGAGGGCGTATCTTGGGAGCACATCCCTGAAGGGAAAAGATGGCGGTCAGCCAAACCCCTATTAAAACCGCGATTATCATTCTATGCTTGGTCTTCATAATAGCCTATACCTCCCTGTTATTCGTTATTCGTTATTGGTCAATAACGAAGTGCCTAAAGTGAACTAAAGTGAACTAAAGTGCTTAAAGTTAACCGATTAGTCCAAAACAATCATGACACGGCACTTCTTCAAGAACGAAAGATTCTCAGAAGCACTGCGAATCTTGGCTGCATCAGCATTGCTAATGACAACATTGGACCGACCCGGTCCCGCGGTCTTCAGACCTTTTACCGTAAAAGGCTCATTGGTTACTCGCGGATTAGATTGGGCTGCAGTCAGGCCCCTCGCGTACCCGGCCATGCCCTGCTGAACGGCAAATTCTCGGCTCACATAGCCCGAGCCGTAAACTTCCTGCTCATTTTCATCAAAGATCTTGGGCGACATAGCAGGACGGGCGCTTAAGCCGGAAGCATCCACCACCAGACCAGTAAAGATGGTCGGTGCGGGTGTTGGGGTCGTGGGCACCGGTGCATCCCCAACCATTGGAGGTGCAGGAAGTGCCGGGGAAATCGTTTTGATCTCTGGCACCTGTTTGATGTCCTTAGGGAGTATGAGCTGGGCAAACCCCCCACGGAGATCCATGGCCAGGGTCACTTCCACTGTCCCGTCTGAAAGATATTCCTTCTTGACGATCTGGGTCCCTTTGATCATGCCTTCCACCTGTGACCGGATCACGTCACTCTCAACCATGGAGTCTCTCACCACGGTGGTCGAGTCGACCCTCACACCCCTGGTTACCTCAAGCAGATTCCGGTAAGCATCTAGCTGAGCTGCCCTGAGGGCCATAGGGCGGGCCTGGGGCTTCCCATAATACTTTTCAGGCGGCGTTCCAATGCCTGTGGCCGTAATGATCCCCTCGGACCAGTTGATACTCCCATGGGTGCCAACCGTTTCCACAAGCTGGTGCCATTCAGCCGTAAAGCCTTCTGTTGCCGGAAATGCAAGCATGAGCGCAACAGCAACAACAACCAGTGTTCTTGTTTTCATAATACCCTCCTTTTTATTATTCGTTATTTATTATTCGTTATTTGTCAATAACAGAGTGCCTAAAGTGAACTAAAGTGAGCTAAAGTGCCTAAAGTTACCTGCCCGCCATTGCCAAACAATGCTGGCACCTTGATCGTGCATTCTGCGTGGCGTTGGCAGGCGGGAAGGAATAAAACCAATTTCAAAAAAGTTTCTTTAAGTCCCGCCCGACTTCGCCTGGACCTGCCCGCCGGTGCCAGGGTTTGGCAGGTGGGCGAAGTCCTGGCGGGCGGGCCTCAACTTTAGCTCACTTTAGGCATTTTAGCTCACTTCCTTTCAAGGTTCACGCCACGTACTTCTTCAGATAGTACACAGCAGCCTTGTTTTTGGGGTCAACCCCAAGGGTCTTTTTCCAGTACGAAATTGCCTCCTTTGGCTTGTTCCTCTTCATAGCCTCCCAGGCCAAATCATTGTAAGCCTTGGCCAGATTGAAAATGGCGTCGCGGTCCCTGGGATTCATCTTTAGGGTCTCTTTCCATTCGGCGATGGCTGCATCCCGCTCTCCACGATTGTAGTACAGCCATCCGATCCCGTTGATGGCCTTTGTATGAGAGGGCTTCAGGGCCAATGTCCGCTGATACTCCAGGAGTGCATTGGCGGTCATGTCGAGGTTATGAAATGCCTGGGCCAGTCGGTAATGGGTGTCGGATTCGTCGGAGTCTGCATCTCTGGCCTTCTTCAAGTACTTTATCGCCCTGGCAGTATTGTGCCTGAAATTGTAGATTGCCCCCAAGAAATAATAGGCATCGGCATTGCTCGGATCGATCTCAATAATTCTCTGGAATTTTTCAAAACCCTGGTTAAGGTTTCCTTGTTTCAGGTAAAGAATCCCAAGCCACAACAGGGCATAGGTGTTATGTCCATCGATCTGGGCTACCTTCTTAAACTCACGAAAAGCAGCGTCAAACCGCTCTTTTTTGGCATAAAGGATGCCGAGCTGGTTGTGTGCATACTCGTTTTGGGGCTCGATTCTGACGGCAGCCTGGAACTTGGCAATGGCCTTGTCAAGTTCCCCCTTGTAATGGTAGTCAGCTCCTTGAAAGATAAGGTCATCCACGTCCATTTAACAGTCCCCTTATCACAGCAGCGACGATCTCGTCTCTAATCGATGCCTTTTTCAGTGCGGCCTCTTCATCGTGATTCGAAATGAACCCGGTCTCAAGCAAGATCGATGGCATCTTTGCGCGTCGAAGGACAAAAAAATTGGCTGAATGAACCCCCCGGCTCTTGAAAGGTAGGGCTTGCTCAAAACGGTTCTGAAAGGTCCTGGCAAATTTGCCGCTCTCCTCCCAGTAGAGCCTTCGTTCAAAGTTGAAAAGGATTTCCTCAATATCTATGTAGCCAGGCCTTTTCTTGAAGGGTTCATCGTACTTGAGCACAGCGTTTTCAAAGGCTGCAACCCGGGCCGCCTCCTTACTGGAGGCCTTCTCCGAACAGTAGTAGGTCTCGCAGCCGTATGCCTTTCGGTTCTCATTGGCATTGATGTGGATGCTGACAAAGAGATCAGCCTGGTATTGGTTGGCAATGACCGTCCGATCGCTGAGAGGGATATAGTAGTCTCCGGTCCGCGTCAAGAAGCATTTGATGCTCCCCTCTTCGGAAATCTTTCGTTTTACACTTTGGGCAAGATCAAGGGTTACGTCCTTTTCTTTCAGTCCGGTGGGCCCTACTGCACCCGAATCAAACCCGCCGTGACCAGGGTCAATCACGACCCGTTTGACCTGGTAGGCCAGGCCACCCTCAGGGGTAAGTTGGCTGAGCATGGCCTCTTCTTCGGCCCTGGCCTTTTTCTCCAGGGGGGTAAGGGGCCGTTCCCGTTTTTTTGGCTTGGGTATCGGCTTCTGGGTAATGATCTCGATCATCATACGGGAATAGGTGTCGGCAGAATTGATCCGCACTGCCTCCCTGAAAGCCGCCACTGCTTCGGCTCTCTGGCCAAGACCGTAGTATGCACGTCCAAGAAGGCCGTGGGCCCAATCGCTCTTCGGGTCCAGGCGGATAGCTTCTTTCAGCACATCTCTGGCCTCGGCAAAGCGCTTGCCCGCGATCAGGTTCTGTCCCTCCAGGGCATAGTCAAAGGCTGATTTTGCCCACGCCACGCCTCTGGCGCAAAGCCAAAACCCTGAGGTGCCAAGGATTCCTTTGCCTATCCATCTTAAAAAATGTCGTCTATCCATTGTTTGTCATCCGATTGACTATTGACGATTGACTATTGACGATTGGTGATTTGTGATTCAGGATTCACGGATCGCGATTCACAGCTTGCGATTTGCGATCGACAATTTTCAAAACCAATAAAACAGATCCGCTTCAAGCCCTCAATGAACCGGATCACTCGATCTGTGTGAAATTGGTTACACAGCAACAGCAAGAAGACTTCTAGAGGCTTCTGGAATCTCATAACCCGGACAAGCCGGAATTGAGGGATTGCGAATTGAGGAATTGAGGAATTGACGGAATCACCCATGTTTTAATTCCTCAATCCCTGAATCCCTAAATTCCTCAATTATTTGTCAGTATTGAAAAACAGTGTATTCTAAATATCTTCTGCCAGAAAAAACACGAACTTCAC
>JAUWXF010000346.1 GCA_030616475.1 Desulfobacterales bacterium | reverse complement strand
TTCGAAACAAATCCGAATATCAAATGTCCAAATGTTCTAAACATTACAGATTCAGGAATTCAGGCATTTAGTTAGTATGCCAACGCGTCAATCCTTCAATTTCTCAATTTCTTTGTTTTGAATTTCGGATTTTTGTCATTCGATATTGTTTCGGATTTCGGATTTCGATATTCGAATTTTAATTGCATATGAATACAAAACCTTACGTCACATAGACAATCTTTTGTCGATGTTGCGGCACTAAGGTCCTATACGAGCAATTCATAAGATATCTGGGGCCAATTTTCAAGGAAATCTCCAGAAACAAGGAAGTCCTTTTTGCGCCACAACCTGCAAGCCCCCACGGTTTTCTGATACTCATCCGTAAGCAAATCAACTCGGTTTTCTTGACAAGTAGCAAGTCTCATGCTACGGAAAGCTTCCCAAAAGGTGAACGGGAATTTACCGAGCATGCCTGATCGGGATTTCCACGTCGAACAATATAGCGAGTTGTGGGAGGGGTGGTGGAAAGTATTTTGATCTTATGTACTGGCTATCCTTACACTTGCGACACAGGGTTCGGGTATCACGTGGCAATAGTGTTGGAGGAAATGGATCTTCCTGAAAACGTAGAATGCATGGAAGTCGGCGAGTCCGCCTCAGAGTTTCCACATCTCATTGACGGCATGGATAAAATGATCGTCGTGGATGTATTTCAAATAAATGCCGAACCTGGCACCATTGTGAGCCTTAGCCCCGAGGATGTCCCAGTAACTGTTAATGGGGTGACCGACGTAGCAAAATTCCATCTCATAGAAACGCTGGAACAAATCAGGATGAGTGGCAAGTGTCCGGACACCCTATTTATCGGCGTAGTGCCCAAGGATGTTCACACCCTAAGTATGCAGTTGAGCCCTGAAATCGAAAGCAAGATACCGGAAGTCATAGAGCTGATCATGGAAAAGATTAATGCACCTCACCTATGGTGTGGTTCGGGATGAAATATTCCAACTGAGATATCTGAGTAAGAGTCAGCTCCCCAAATTCCACACCACATCGCCTTATTGTTGTAAAACTGTTAGCGACTTTGTTAGCTATTTCGAAATCCGAAATGGCTCTAAACGGTAACTTGCGTAAATAAAAACCAATATTGGCCAATGATATGCCTAAATCACATGATACATTTGGCGGCAGTTCGTCACCAGTATAACGAAACGCAAGCCCACCCCTGTTTATATCTATAATTTGACCCCAATTGTAAAAATGAGGGGTGAGCACAGCAAATGCACCGTCCTGGACCTTAAATCGCTTATGTTTCCTTCGTTCA
>JAUWXF010000312.1 GCA_030616475.1 Desulfobacterales bacterium | reverse complement strand
CCGAAACAAATACGAATGCTCCAAATCCTAAATTCAAAACAAAGAATATCTTCCGAAGTTTCAAATAGATATTGCATCAATTCCGGAAATGTTTTGGTCATTTGATATTCGGATTTTGAAATTGTTTGCGGCTTACGCCTTGAGAACAGTACGAATTTCGACCTGCCCGCCATTGCCAGAGATGACGGCACATAAGCTAAATGCTGTCTCAGGCGTTGGCAGGCGGGTATTCGGATTTGCGGCTTACGCCTTGAAAACAGTACGGGTTTAAACGTCTTGCAAACACCTCTAATTTGAGTAAATTAGAATCTTCTTTGACGTTACCATGCCTAATTTGTCTGATTTTTGACAGGCCTGACAATTTCGTTTTAGCTATCAGATTAGATCTTCCATCATTTCAATGTGTTACCATGCATCCTTAAGAAATCTGATATATCTATCTGGATCTGGATACTTAAGCAGGAAACATGCCAAGAAGATTATGAGGTCTGTGTTATCTGGAGCATCCCAACATTGATCAGCGACATAAGGATTTCGGGTCAGCCCAAAAACTCCTTGCACTTCTATTCACCTGCTCGAAAGGCAGAAAAGACTCCAATTTTCCGAATTCGTAAGTCTTCCATCTCTTGAAGTTGCCTGCCTACGGACAAAACCCAGCCAAATTGCTGCTTTAAGGCTCTAAAATTGGGCTTGATACTGAGCAAGGAATATGCCAAACAGGACTGATCGCCTATCCCATTGATTTTAAAAGTTTTTTTGTGTGGACTCGGGTTTTGGAGGAAATTTCAGAAGGAACATTCCTACAGAAAGGCAAAGGGAAACTTTGAAAAGACGGACCTAACTACTTGTAGGTTCTATGTTTCTATCTGGAAGGTTTCTTGATCTTGTGTGAAGGGATTTCCCTACAGATATTAGCGAAAAGCTCAATTCATAGGTGTCAGGAATCAGGGGTCAGGGGCCAGCAAACAAAATCAAGTAGGTTTTTATACTCTAATTGAGCATTAGCGAACTTAGGCGCTTAGTTCTAGAATTCGTGTTTTTTCTGGCAGAACTTTATTCCGATACACTGTCGATCCTAATAAACAGATTCAGGAATTGAGAAATTGAGAAATTAAAACAGGTGGTGTTTTCAATCCCTCAATCCCTAAATCCCTCAATTTTCAATCCCCTAATTCCGGCCCGTCCGCCTCACTCCGCTTGGCAGGAGGGCGGGTTTATCCGGGTTAGGGTATTACAATATGTTGTATTTTAAAGAAAAAAACCACACTATATGCTTGACATCCCCTCCTGGTTGTGTTAATCGTATCTGCATATCTCCTCACCACGATGGTCCACAGAACGTTAAGCTAACGCAACAGGAAAAGGCTATGAGGCGAAATGTCATATGCGGGGCTCTAATCATATTTCTCTCTGATGGATTTCCCTTTGCCAGCCTCTCCGAGCCATCCGTCATGCTTCTTCTCGGCTTTTGTCTGATTGGTCTAGCTGGGTTTGCAAAGAAAAAAATCGAAGATGTGAAACAGGATTCAATCGCCAGGGATCGAAAGGAAGAGCGTAAGGGGACACATGGATCATGGGCATAAGAAAGACGCTGACAGTTTTGGGGATGCTGACATCCTCGTGGCTCTTTGTTATCGGGGTCATCTATTTATAAGATCGCTTCGCGATCTTATGTAACGCGGCTACGCCGCTCTAAAAAAGAAAATCTATACTCTCAAGTTATGAAATCGCTTCGCGATTTAATACGACGCGGTTACGCCGCTCTAAAAAAGAAAATCTATACTCTCAAGTTGAATTACTCCTTGACTGGAGATAAGGGCGAGCCCTAACCACCCATATTTTAATCTGTAAGCGAGAACAGCATGTAGCCCACCACCTCAGTGGTATGGCCTGTTTCATCGTCACTCGATTGTTCTTCAGCTATTTTCACGTCGACACCGTAGAAATCCTTGTCTTGCCAGCGTAGGCTGGCCGTATCCCCGCCGTCAGTCGTCTGCATGTCGGCAACAAATACCGGGATGTCTATGAACGTCTCATTATAAACGATGGTTTGGAAACTATGGGTCATCACATTATTAGTTTCTTCGACCTCAAAGGTTATGCCAT
>JAUWXF010000123.1 GCA_030616475.1 Desulfobacterales bacterium | reverse complement strand
TTCCGTACTGTTTTCAAGGCGTAAGCCGCAAATCCGAATATCGAAATCCGAAACAAATTCAAATGACAGAAATCTCAATGACAAAAACGGAAAGGGACACCACCAGACCGCATTTGTTTTGAATTTCAAACATTCGGATTTCGATATTGTTTCGGATTTGCGGCTCACGCCTTGAAAACAGTACGGATTTCGATATTCGTATTTTCGCAACGGTTGATGCGTTTCGTTCCCGCTCAAGTGGGATTAAATTGCCAAAATCGAACGTAGAATTTTCGAGACACTGCACTAGAGTATCTTGTACCGTGGATTTAGGTGGCACATCATTTGGCAATTGACGGGTGATCAATGACTAATGACTGAGGAAATAAGAGGTATCCTATGTCGTCAAGAACGGGCGTGGTCTGCCACGACCTTTACAAAGAGCACCTTGCCGAGTTTCCCCATGTTGAAAGCCCGCAACGCCTCAAGGTCATTTATGACATGCTGGACGAGGCAGATATGGCGGGAAAATTTGTGAGCGTCTCCCCGCGCTCTGCCACCCATGAGGAACTCGCCTGGGTCCACAGCCATTCCCATATCGAAAGGGTGGCTGGTACGGATGGCAAGCCCCATGCGTCGCTTGATCCCGACACCCAGACCACACCCCTTTCCTGTCAGGCGGCGAAACTGGCGGTAGGCGGTCTGTTCTCCCTCGTGGACAAGATCTTTGATGGCACCATAGAGAATGGTTTTGCCTTAGTCAGGCCCCCGGGACATCATGCAGAAAGGGATCGGGCCATGGGGTTTTGTCTTTTCAACAATGTGGCCCTGGGTGCCCGCTATGCCATGAATACTTACGGCGTAAAGAAAATCCTGATCGTGGACTGGGATCTGCACCACGGCAATGCCACCCAGAAAACTTTTTATACAGACCCGGATGTCCTCTATTTTTCCACCCACCAGTACCCCTATTATCCCGGAACAGGAAGCCTGAAGGAAGTCGGCCACGGGGACGCGATGGGCTTAACCGTCAATGTGCCCCTGTCGCCGGGCTATGGGGACAGCGACTTTTTCAAGATCTTCAAGCAGATCCTTTACCCTATAGCGAGTGCCTTTAAACCTGAATGGATCTTTGTATCTGCCGGTTTTGACACATACGTGGATGATCCCCTTGGGGGGATGAAGGTCACACCACAGGGCTATGCGGCCATGACACGCCTGATCATGGATTTTGCCAAGGCGTACGCTTCTGAAAGACTGGCCTTTACCTTGGAGGGAGGCTATCATCTCACAGGGCTCAGGGAGTCGGTAAGGGCCGTCTTAAAGGAGCTGGCCGGGGACAGCATCTTGAAGCCTGGCAACCTCGAGGACCTTGAAAAAGGGGCAACACCTCCTGTTGTTGAGGATGTGATTCAGGTTCAAAGACCCTACTGGTCCTCCCTGTAAGTATAACCTCTGGGAAATTCTACAACCTATTGAACTTCCTACGACTTTAGTCGAGTGGTTAAATAGTCGAGTCGTCGAGTCGTAAAGATCTTGAACCCCGCCCGCCTCGCCTGAGCGAGAGCGATGGCTGGCAGGCACTCGACTAATCAACCACTCGACCACTCGACCAATTGCGGAGTGAAGCGAACTGAAGTTCTAGCCTATTCCGAAGCCACTGGAGCACCTTTGAGACGGAGCACCTTCTCTTTGGCGATCCGGAAACCGACCGAGTCGGGATAGGCCTGCACCACATTGTCGTACGCTTCAAGGGCCTTTTCTTGATGATTCAGGGCCTCCATGATCCGTCCGAGATTGTAGCATGCATCTGCCTTCATGAACTCATCTTGAGTCTCTGTTATCCTCTGGAAGTATTCTGCGGCGGACTTATAGTCTTTTTTAGCTTCATAGGCATATGCGAGGCCGTCCCAGATAAGTTTTTGAATGGCACCTTCTCCTGAAAAAGCACCGAGTGCCTTTTGATATAATTCAATCGCCCTTTGGTAGTCACCCCTATGATAACTCATGTCTGCATAGACAAGTAAAGTGAACCGCGCTGCATTGGTTGATGGATATTTTCTGATTACCTTCTCAAATTGCTCGATAGCTTTTTCCTGAGCCAGCGCTCTTTTGCCCCCTGAAATCTCAGCCAAATAGTGCAAACGCCCCTGTTCGAACATGCCATAGGCCTTCCGTTCGGACAGGTTCGAAAAATACCGAAAACCGGCAAAGGCCAGGGCAACAACAACCACCCCGATCACGACACCGAAAACCGGCTTTTGATTATTGGCTACAAACCGGATGGCCTTGGCTGAAAAGGTAAGAAACTCATCCGGCTTTTTTAGGAGTTGTTTTCTCGTAACCCGCTTCTTCTTGGCCATGGGACCTCCCTGTACGGTACTTCGGATTGCAGATTTCGGATTAGGCGCTTAGTGCCGCAACATCGACAAAAGATTGTCTATGTGACGTAAGGTTTTGTATTCATATGCAATTAAAATTCGAATATCGAAATCCGAAATCCCTGGCCCAGACCTGGACTACATGGGCACCAAAATCATCTGGGGATGTCGCGCCAGGGCAGGCCGAAACAATATCGAATGACAAAAATTCGAAATTCAAAACAAAGAAATTGAGAATCGGATTTTTGAGTTTTAACTGCTCTGAAAGAGCCTCTTTTTTCAAACTCGATTTGAAAAATGCGTAGTTCCTTAGTTCTATAATTCGTGTTTTTTCTGGCAGAAGATTTAAAAGATAATCACGCCTCTTCTCAAGGCGAACGCCGCATATGCACTTCTAAGGTTTCAACCCACTGCTTCGCCTCGTCCCTGGTCGAAACGTCCAGGGCGAAGCAGCACGTCAACGATCTCCCGTCCAAACGTCTTCCTCTGCCAATTCTTCATTTGATGTATGGCCCCCAGCTCATCCGGGTCCTTTGGATGGGCCCCGGCCAGGGCTTCAAGCAATACGTTGTTGCAAACCAAACCAGGCTCTAGTGCAAGTTGGCCGGCTTTTTGTTCACGCCAGGCCTTCAGCCGTCTTAATCGGACCTGCTTTTTGGGATCCCGAGACGGGCGCTGTGTCTTTGGAAAAGAGGGCAGGCGATCTGCCGGCAGCTCAAGGCCACACCGGATAGCCTTCAGTGCGCCATCAGCATACCGTTTCATGAAGTTGGCCGGCAGGCCCGGGACCTTCCTTAGTGCCCCGCGGTCTGTGGGTTTTGTCCTGACCAACTCTTCAATCAGACGCTTTGCAAACAGTCTGAAAGGGGGTCTGTCTTCTTTCATGGCCCTTCTTTCACGAAACAGGAGCAGGTTTTCAAAGATTGCCAGATCCCTCGGGGCCATCTTGCCTGCCCCTTTGAATCGTTTGTACAGGGGTGTGTTTCCGGGTGGTGCCTTTGGAGAGATGGGATGGGTGTTGTCCCCCAACGTACATTCAACCGACAGGCGTTTGCATTCCTCTTCTACCCAGCTTAGCCTTCCTTTGAATCTTAGTTCCTGCTCCAATTCGCGGTACAGTCTAATGAGATAGGCTGTGTCACGGGCCGCATAGAGGAGCATGTTATGGCTAAGAGGCCTCTTTGACCAATTGGCTCTCTGATACTTCTTGCTCAGAAGAATGCCAAAGCGTTTATCCAGCAGCGCAGCAAGGCTGAGTTCATCTTTGCCTAAAAATTGTGAGGCCACCATGGTGTCAAACAGATTCCTCACCTCTATGGAGAAGTCACGGAAAAGGGAACGTAGGTCATAATCTGCGCCATGGAATACCTTCTTGATCTTGTGGCTGCTAAACAGAGGTCGCAAGGCATCCATGGTTCGTATGGCCAGGGGATCAATGACAAAGGTGTGTCGGTTGGTAGAAATCTGGATAAGACATACCTTTGAAAAATAGTGATGCAAGGAGTCGGCCTCGATATCGACTGCCAAGACATCTTCTTCAGCCAGTTGTTTGCCAAGGCATTCGATGTCGGACAGCGTTTCAATCAATTGGGGTTCCAAAACCATGGGCGCCTTCTTATTCTGTCGTCTGCCATCCTGCTGCCACACCCGTTTGGGTAAAAGTCCGTCTTTTTTGAAGCAGGTCATGTGCTGCCCAAAACGAGACGTGATCAGGTGATGTCACACAATCAGGAATTTCGCAAGGGTTCAATGCTATTCATACCCCAGGGCCGCACGGAATGGCCTTGATATTCACCATTCCGGGGAGGGGAACCGGAAATGGCATTTTTTCCTTGACAAATTACATATATAAAATTATATCAAATGTCTTGAAAGTATAGATAAATGCTATTTAATTATATTTAATATACCTAACATAAAGGATGACAATGGAAAACTATATTGTTTGCGAAAAAAGGGCCAATCAGTCCAGGATTCATGTGAAAATATGCCAGGATCGATGCAAAAATGCCGACACCTGCCAGGCCTTTCAGGACTATATGGTGACCAATCCGGCCGACAAGATGGTCAGGAGTTCTGACGCGGTTTCCTGGTCACAGGACAACGTGGTTTCCTCAACACCAGCTTAAGACTTTCCAGAGCCCCGCATAAGGTCTTCCCGCCATTTTTATTCTTGACTAACTGGTGAAGAGTTTTTAGAATTCAATGTTTCGGTCCTTCCAGCCAGGTCCCTTCCGTTCTATTTCAGAGGACACAAAGGAACAGCAAGATTTTCGATGAATGAATCAGATAGACAGGTCGAGGTCAAGATCGAAGAGGAAATGAAGCGGTCTTATCTGGACTATGCCATGAGCGTTATCATTGGCCGCGCCCTGCCCGATGTTCGCGATGGCCTGAAGCCGGTTCACCGTCGCATACTATATGCCATGCAGATTCTTAAGAACGACTGGAACAAACCGTACAAGAAATCGGCTCGCATTGTGGGCGATGTGATCGGTAAATACCACCCCCACGGTGACACGGCGGTTTACGATACCATCGTACGCATGGCTCAGGGCTTTTCTTTGCGCTATCCGCTGGTTGACGGTCAGGGGAATTTTGGCTCGGTGGATGGCGATGCTGCCGCTGCCATGCGGTATACCGAGGTCAGGCTGATGCGTCTGGCCCATGAGATGCTCGAAGACCTGGACAAAGAAACAGTCGATTTTGCGCCCAACTATGATGAAACCCTGACAGAGCCTTCAGTGCTTCCGGCAAAGATCCCGAACCTCTTGATAAACGGTTCTTCGGGGATCGCCGTAGGGATGGCAACCAATATCCCCCCGCACAATCTCAGTGAGGTAATTCATGCGACAGTAGCTCTCATTGACAACCCGGACATTTCCTGTGAGGAGCTGATGACCCGTTTGCCGGGCCCCGATTTTCCTACCTCAGGTATCATTCACGGCCGCAAGGGTATTCAGGACGCTTACAGAACAGGGCGAGGAATCATCAGGCTCAGAGCCCGGGTCATGGTCGAAAAGGATCGCAGAACCGGACGCGAGAGCATCATCGTAAACGAGATCCCTTATCAGGTAAACAAAGCCAGATTGATTGAAAAAATCTCGGAGCTGATCAAGGACAAACGGATCGAGGGGATTCAATTTGTACGGGATGAGTCAGACCGAGAGGGTATGCGGATCGTAATCGCCCTCAAAAAGGACGCAATTTCAGGCGTGATAGTCAACCAGCTTTACGCCCATACCCAGATGGAGGCCACATTTGGTATTATCCTGCTTGCCATAGTCGACAAGCAGCCCCAGGTCCTTACAATAAAGGAGATCCTCAGCCACTTTGTAGAGCACCGAAAAGAGATCATTGTCCGCCGCACCCGCTTTGAACTGGACAAGGCCGAGGCCCGTGCCCATGTTCTGGAAGGGCTCAAGATAGCCCTGGATCATATTGATGCTGTGGTTGATATGATACGCTCCTCAAAGACGCCGGCTGAGGCCAGAAAACGCCTCGTTTCGCAGTTTGAACTGACCGAAACCCAGGCCCAGGCCATTCTGGAGATGCGACTGCAGCGTTTGACCGGCTTAGAGCGCGACAAGATTGTAGAAGAATACCAGCAAACCATCCAGGCGATCGCCCGGTATCGTGAAATCCTGGCCAGTGAGCGCTTGGTGCTGAATATCATCAAGGAGGAACTCGCGGACCTTAAAGAGCGATATGGGGACGAACGCCGTACCGAGATTGTCGAGAAGGCTGAGGATATCAGCATAGAGGACATGATCGTTGAAGAGGACATGGTAGTCACGGTCTCGCATGCCGGCTACATCAAGCGTAATCCGATAACCCTGTATAACAGCCAGCGGCGCGGGGGTAAAGGAAAGACCGGCATGGGCACAAAAGAAGAAGACTTTGTAGAGCATCTATTTGTGGCATCCACCCATGACACATTCCTCTTTTTTACCAATCTGGGGCGCGTTTACTGGCGCAAAGTCCACGAGCTGCCCCAGGCCGGCCGGCTGGCGCGGGGCAAAGCGATTGTTAACCTCCTTGCCCTTGGGAAGGGGGAAAAGCTGGCCACCGTGCTTTCCGTGCGATCGTTTGAGCCGGGCCACACGATTCTCATGGCCACCAGCCGCGGCATGGTGAAAAAGACGGACATAATGGCATACAGCCGTCCAAGATCAGGCGGCATTATTGCCGTGGATCTGGTACCGGGGGACGAACTCATTGGTGCCCGCATCACCGACGGCACGCAAAATGTATTCCTTGCCTCCAGGCATGGCAAATCGATACGGTTTCATGAATCGAATGTGCGGCCTACCGGCAGGGCTAGCCGGGGGGTTCGTGGTATGCGCCTTGCCGAAGGGGAGTATATCGTGGGAATGGAGGTGCTCACCGATGGGAAGACCTTGATGGCGGTGACCGAAAACGGGTATGGCAAACGAACCTCCGTTGACGAATACCCCATCCGTCGTCGCGGCGGCAAGGGCGTGATCACCATCAAGACCACGGAGCGAAATGGGATGACGGTCGCCATTGTTCTGGTAACAGATGAGGACGACCTCATGCTGATGACTGATCGTGGCAAGATTATCCGAATGCCTGTAAGGGATATCTCTGTCATCGGACGAAACACACAAGGAGTCCGGTTGATCGGGATGGAACCAGGGGAACTGGTGGCCGGGGCCGCACGCCTGGCAGAGAAGGATATGTGATTGGATTGACGATTGACGATTGACTGTAGACAAGTGAGCTAAAGTGCCTAAAGTGTCTAAAGTGAGCTAAAGTTGAGGACTCAAAGAAACTTTTTTAATACTTGTTTTGTTCTTTTAACTTTAGGCACTTTAGTTCACTTTAGTTCACTTTAGGCACTCGGTTATTGACCAATGACTAATGACTACAGGGAAAAGCAGGTATGAAAATCGGTGTTATTGGAGCCGGCGCATGGGGGACCGCGTTGGCCAACCTGCTGGCCAATAAAGGACTTGATGTCGCCCTGTGGGTGTTTGAACAGGACGTCTGCGCCAACATACTTGAAGAACGGGAAAACAAGGTTTTTCTGCCAGGGATTCCCCTTTCTCAGAACATTCGACCGTCAAACGATCTTGATCAGGTGGCTGCAAACAAAGAGATGTTGGTCCTTGTGGCGCCCTCACATGTCTTTCGGTCTGTAGCTGTACAGATGGTGCACCACCCTACGGAAAAGACCCTTATCGTCAGTGCTACCAAGGGGATCGAAAACACGACCCACCTGACCGCATCGGGCATCCTGAAACAACTTCTTCCCCCAAGGCTTCAAAGTCGGATCGCGGTCCTCTCCGGCCCGAGCTTTGCCAAGGAGGTGGCCAAAAAGATTCCAACGGCTGTCACAGTGGCGGCCTTTGACCCCGAGGTGGCCAGAGCTGTGCAGAATATTTTTGCCACCCAATACTTTCGTGTTTATACCAGCCATGATGTGCACGGTGTGGAACTGGGCGGCGCCCTGAAGAACGTGATTGCCATTGCAGCAGGAATTTCAGACGGACTTGGCCTCGGATATAACACCAGGGCAGCGCTCATCACCAGAGGTGCGACCGAGATCCAGCGTCTCGGGATAAGGCTCGGGGCAAACCCAAGAACCTTTATGGGCCTGGCAGGCATCGGTGACTTAGTACTGACCTGCACTGGAAAGTTGAGCCGCAACTGGACAGTTGGTTGTAAGATCGGACAGGGGATGAAGCTTGAGGCGATCCTCTCCGATATGCGCACGGTGGCCGAAGGAGTCAAGACCACAAGATCGGTTTACAATATGTCCCGAAAGATGGGGGTGGAGATGCCGATCACAGAACAGATCTACCGCATGTTGTACGAGGATCTTGATCCAAAAGAGGCACTTCAAACCCTCATGAGCAGGGACCTGAAACATGAGCTCGATGAGGAGTGAAGCTTAGAATTGATGATTTTTGATTGTCTATTGTCGATTGAATCGAATGCGGATTGCGGATTGCGGATTTACAACTTTAGGCACTTTAGCTCACTTTAGCTCACTTTAGGCACTCGGTTATTGACCAATGACATCCCACAAAGGTGAAGGGCATCGAGAGCGACTCAGGGAGAAATTCCTGACCTCCGGACTGGATGGATTCCACGATTACGAAGTCATAGAGTTGCTCCTTACGTTGGCGACACCCAGAAAGGACTGTAAAGACCAGGCCAAGGCGGCCTTGAAACGCTTTGAGACCTTGCAGGCGGTGATTGAAGCGCCACCCGAACAACTCCGGGAGATTAAGGGCCTCGGCCCTAAGAACATCTTCGGGATCAAGCTCGTCCGGGCTGTTGCCGAGCGCTACCTTCAAAAAAAACTGATCAGCAAGGACCCGATCCGTTCTTCAAAGGAGCTTTTCGATTATCTTTACCACAGCCTTCGAGACAAGAAACGGGAAATCTTCAAGGTCGTCTTCCTTGATGCTCAAAACAAGATTATCGCTATAGAAGACCTTTTTGAGGGAACGCTCACTGCCAGCAGCGTTTACCCAAGGGAGGTCGTGCAGACCGCGCTCAGGCATCATGCGGCCGGCCTTTTCCTGGTACACAACCACCCATCAGGAGAGCCAAAGCCGTCGCGTGAAGACAGGCTCATTACCCGCGAGTTAGTTCATGCCTGCCGGGTCATGGGAATCACGGTCCACGAGCACCTGATCATTGGCGACAATACCTATTTCAGTTTCGCAGACCAGGGCTACATCGCGGAGATGAACCGTGAATACGAAGCGAGTGTCCGATCGCACGGTTAATGAGCCCAATTCATACAACTTCCTCAGCAGTTTGGAAAACCCATCGGCCAGGCGAACGCGTTCTTTACCACATCGGCATCGTGGTAAACACATCTGGCGCGATGTAAGGGGCCATTATGCGTTGTTGCATCATACAGGGATTATCGCACGAAAATCACAAACAGATGCGCCCGGGGCTTTGGATCACATCTTGCTTAAGATGAAATGGTCGGTTTGTATTTTCTTGTGTGCTTTTGTTATTGGGAACCTTCGAGTATCTTCGTATGCTGAAGGACCTAAGCCTGATCTCACGTTGGGTATTGGCAGACTTAGCGGACACACTACGTACCAGATCGGAGGCACGGTGGACACTCCATCGGGCAGTTATAAGTACCATTTTCCAATAAGCGAATTGGAGTTTCCCTTGGATGTGTACATACTTTCGGTAGGAGGCAGCATAGAGTTCGCAGAAAAATGGAAAGTGAGCGTGGGTCTGAAAAAGAACATTACTAGTGATGCAGGGAAAATGAAAGACTCAGACTGGGGCGTTCCTTTTGAAGACCCGCCGGGATCGGGATCGTGGTGGTGGTATGGTCCAGATTCTCTGGATGTATACTCGGAGAGCGATGCCGACCTCGATGCTCTAATAATAGACATCAACTTTCGCGGCAGGTTCAGATTCGGAAAGTCAAACTGGTCGCTTATTGCAGGACTCGGATATATTCACCAGGACTTTGACTACGAATGTAGGCTTATCAAACAATGGTCTCCCTCTGGCTTGAGTGGATACGATTATACCGGAACCGGCGCTGTAGCATTAACATATGAAGTTACATATAGTATCCCTTATATGGAGATTGGAACACAATTTAAGATTAAAGATAAGTTAAGTGTCGAAGCACGCCTTGGTTATTCTCCTTTCGTTAATGTAGAGGACGAGGATCATCACCTTTTACGATCGAAGGTTAACAAAGGAGATTGCGATGGACATGCTATCTTGTTTTCTTTAGAAGGGCGTTATGACTTTCCTAGCCCGAGTTTCCTACTTACAGGCTCACAACCCACAAATTTACAGACAAACCTGCTAATTGCAAGCTGTTTTCCCCTTAAATAATAAAGAGTTACACAAGTTGCGTGACAAATATTGCCAACATTTAT
>JAUWXF010000269.1 GCA_030616475.1 Desulfobacterales bacterium | reverse complement strand
TGTAGGCGCTTAGTGCCGCAACATCGACAAAAGATTGTCTATGTGACGTAAGGTTTTGTATTCATATGCAATTAAAATTCGAATATCGAAATCCGAAATCCGAAACAATATCGAATGACAAAAATTCAAAATTCAAAACCATAGGGAATTTCGGCATCTCATATCGCAGTGGAAACCACTCCTTCAGTTTAGAAAATTCGGACATTTGATATTCGGATTTGTTTCGGCCTGCCCTGGCGCGACATACCTGGATGATTCTGCTGCCCATGTAAGTCAGGTCTGGGCCAGGGATTTCGGATTTCGTGCTTCGTATTTCCGGTTTATCCGGGTTAGGATAATGTCCAAAAACATCCTGGTCATTGACGACGAACCCAATCTGCGGCACATGCTAACCGCAGTCCTTGAAAAAGCGGGCTACACGGTCAGCTCTGCGGCAGACGGTATGGAAGCCCTGTCTTTAACGGAAACCAGGCCTTTCGACATAATCCTGTGCGATTTGCGCATGCCCCGAATGGACGGTCTTGCCTTCTTGAAGCACGCAGCCACACAGGGTCTTGATGCAGCTATCATCATGATGTCGGCCTACGGTACGATCGATATAGCAGTTGAAGCTATGAAGCTGGGAGCCGCCGACTACATTTCCAAACCGTTTAAGCCGGATGAGATCCTCCTCAAGCTGGGGCAGATCGAGGAACGGAACCGATTGCGACAAGAAAACATCAGGCTCCGGGATGCAGTTCAAGAGACCTTCTCCTTTCAAAATATCGTCGCCAAGAGTGAGTCCATGCGGAAGATCTTTGACACCATCCAGAAGATTGCTGATTACAAAACTACAGTCCTGATCACAGGCGAAAGCGGCACCGGCAAGGAATTGATCGCAAGGGCCATCCATTACAACGGGACTCGCAAACATAAGCCAATGGTAGCTGTCAACTGTGGCGGTTTGCCTGAAAACCTTTTAGAAAGCGAACTCTTTGGCCATGTCAAAGGAGCGTTTACCGATGCAGTTAGAGACAAGAAAGGGCTCTTTCAGGAAGCCAGCGGCGGAACCCTTTTTCTGGATGAGATTGCAGAGCTGCCCTTATCGCTTCAGGTGAAGCTTCTTCGCGTGCTGCAAGATGAAATGGTACGGCCTGTAGGAAGCACACAATCTGTCAAGGTAGATGTCCGGATCATTGCGGCCACAGCACAAGATCTGGCCGAGGCGGTTAAACAAGGCACTTTCAGGGATGACTTATTCTATCGGATCAATGTGCTCTCGATCCAGGTGCCACCACTGCGCCACCGAAAAGAAGATATTCCTCTCCTGGTCAATCATTTTACCAAAAAGTTCAAAAAGCGACTGAATAAGGAAATAAAGGGGGTTCGACCTGAGGCCCTCCAGGCCCTGATGGACTACCCGTGGCCGGGTAGCGTCAGAGAACTTGAAAACGTTATCGAACGTACCATGGTGTTGACGGAGCGATTCGAGATATACCTAAATGAACTGCCGGAAGAGATACGAGGTGGCCCCGCGACCACACCTGATCCCAGGCCGGCTAATAGCATCTCTCTTAAGGCCAATACCATGGCACTGGAAAAAAGACTGATCCAAAGGGCTCTCAAGGAAACCAACGACAATCGGACTCACGCAGCCAAACTCTTGGAAATCAGCCACCCCACACTTCTTTCCAAGATGAAAACATACGGGATTTCGTGAATGGCCTATCCATACATCGCTTATGTCTTGATCGTATAGGAATTTCCTTTGAGGATGGTGGCAATCGGAAACTGAGGTAGAATCTTGCTCTGTATAAAAAAAAAATAAAATAATCTCATTATACTGTTGACATCTCGATTATATCAATGTAAGGGAAAGCCTCTATTATAGCATGATTGTACAAAAAGATTGGCGTCAACCCTGTGTAATAAGCTGTTCCCTGGCCGCACAAATCCGCCTACGGCGGACCAATATTACACAGGGTAAACCTTAAGTAGGAAGGGAGGGAAGCAACGATGACAAAGGCAGAAATTGTGGAGAAGATGGCCAACGATGCCAGCATCTCTAAGGCAGCGGCTGGTGCTGCGCTGAATTCCTTTGTGGATAGCGTCACCAAGGCCCTGAAAAAGAAGGACGGCAAGGTAACGCTGGTAGGCTTTGGCACTTTTTCAAAGGTGCGTCGCAAAGCGCGCAAGGGCAGAAACCCTCAGACGGGTGAAACGATCAAGATCAAGGCTTCCAATACTGTAAGATTCAAGCCGGGTAAAGCGTTGAAAAACGCCCTCTAGGCAAAAGGGCGGACAGATTCAGGCTCTTGAGTGGTTCTCATTTGGAAACACGTTTTCCGAATGAGAACCAACAGCTCTATACAAAGGTAATTTCAAAGCTGTCAAACTCCCCAGTGTAAGATTCCCAGGTCAAGGAGACCTTGCTGACGCGGGCAAGAGGCGGCCCGGCCTCGCACCAATTCAGCATAGATTTCACGTCAGTTTCGTCCCCTTCAAATACCGCCTCAACCGTGCCATCACGCAGGTTCTTTACCCACCCTCTGATGCCCCGTTGTAAGGCTGCGCGCCTTGTGTCCATCCTAAAGCAGACCCCATGGACACGTCCGTCAATTACGACATGCGCTCTGACATTTTTCATGGCCTTTCTCCCGGGTGAATGGTCATTGGCCAAAGGATTGACGATTGATGATTGTCGATTGAATATTGAGTTCACCTGTCATCTGTTACTAGTGCAGTGTCTCGAAAGTTCTATGCACGATTTTGGCAATTTGACATGTCCTCAAATCATAGGAAGCACCTCAAAAAATCCGAATATCGAAATCCGAAATCCGAAACAATATCGAAATCCGAATCTTCGAAATCCGAAACAAATGCGGTCTGGTGGTGTCCCTTTCCGTTTTTGTCATTGAGATTTTTGTCATTCGAATTTGTTTCGTGCTTCGACCTGCCCGCCATTGCCGTGTGTGCAGGCATTGCAGATGTCCGGCGACCGTGGCGTTGGCAGGCGGGTGCCGGCACATAAGCTGAATGCTCTCTCAGGCGTTGGCAGGCGGGGATTCGGATTTCGG
>JAUWXF010000113.1 GCA_030616475.1 Desulfobacterales bacterium | reverse complement strand
GCGGTGATGTGACTATCGGAGCAGGCGATGTTGCCAAGGCGGGAACAATCGTCCTTCACGACAATCAGGCGGGAGATTCATTTACAACGACCATTGCGTCCAACGCCGATGTTGATGCCAACTTTACGCTGACCCTGCCCGCTGATGACGGTGATGCCAATCAGGTGCTGAAGACCGATGGCGATGGAGTCTTGAGCTGGGCTGATGAAGGCGGCGGAGCGTTCAGCACGACCGCCAACGTTACCAGTAACGCACCGGGCACATTAGCCACTGACGACTTTGTCTTCGGCTCTGATCAGCTTGATGATGATGGAAATACTGACCATGATGGACGTATGTTCTTCGATAAGAGCAAATCTGCTTTCAGGGCAGGTAAAGTTGCCGGCAGTCAATGGGACACGGGCAATGTCGGAGGCTCTTCAACCGCGATGGGCTGGAACTCAACCGCCAGTGGAATGTATTCAACTGCGATGGGCGGATCCACAATCGCCAGCAATAGCTATTCAACAGCGATGGGCAGAGGCACAACCGCCAGCGGAGGCTCTTCAACCGCGATGGGCAGAGCCACAGCCGCCAGTGGAGACTATTCAACCGCGATGGGCTATTACACAACCGCCCAGGCGTATGGGTCAGTGGTTCTTGGCCAGTGGAATGTCATAGCAGGCACGGCGGACACTTGGCAAGCTGGCGATCCGCTGTTTGTGATTGGTAACGGTGCAGATACCGCCAATCGTGCCAATGCGTTGACGGTACTCAAGAACGGTAATGTCGGCATCGGCCAGACAACCCCGGCCGCCAAGCTGGAGGTTGAAGTGGCAGACGCCGATAATGTCGCGGCATTGCTTCTTGATCAGGATGATGTGACCAATAATAAGATAGCCCTAGCAGTAGAGAATGCCGGCACAGGTAATTCAATTGATATTGATAATGCTGCGGCTGCTACAGGTATTGATATTGCCGGTACTACCGGTACAGGTATCAAGATAGTCAATTCCGGTGCAGGTGACGGCCTTGATGTGACCAGCACAACCGGTGTTGCCCTCAAAGCTACCCGGAATGCTTCGGGGCAGTGGCTGGAATTTGCCGACGGCACACACACTTTCGGCCTGTACAACCGGGCAGGAACACCGGAAGCTTTTGTTACTGCCAACACAGGTTCTATTGCTATAGACACCGCAAATGCCAAACTTTACATGAAAACCGATGATGGGGACAACGCAGGCTGGCGCGTTATCGGGCATGACCTGGAGCAGTTCAGCTTCACTCTCAGCAGTGATGGCGACTGGGACAATGAAGCCATACCTGTGTGGATCGCACCGAGCGACGGCGATATCGTTATCACCCAGGTAAACGCAGCGGTAATGGGGTCCGGTACGCCCCAATTGACCTACAATATTGAAGAGAGGACATGGGGTGCCATGGGAAGTGCGGGGACCGATATTTTTGGCAACCAGACGGCGGGTTCCGGCGGCTTGGAATCAACAACATTCACAAACGCAGCGATCGACGCCAAAGATCACCTGGTATTTACAACAGGCACTACAGCTGAAAGTGGCACGGTGGATCTCATTACGGTTACCATATACTACTACCGTACGTAAACCATTTGGAAGTAATCTGACTTCGGACATTTGTTTAATGGAGTAATTAAATAACATGACAAACTTCAGACAGATAACCACAGTTATTTTAATAATCGTATTCCTGGCCCTCATGCCTGCCGCTGTCCTTGCCGAGCCTGGCGGGGTTACCACCAACCTTCGGCTCTGGCTGAAGGCAGACGCGGGGACGAGTACGACAACTGATGGTGTTGGAGTTAGTCAATGGGATGACCAGAGTGGGCAGGGAAACCATGTTACTCAGGCAACTGGAACCGCCCAGCCTCTTTATGAAAATGATGCTGATAACTCTATAAATTTTAACCCCGTTTTGGATTTTGTTAGTAACGACTTTTTGAACCTTGGCAATTTCAGCGATATAAAAGGCGGCAGTGACTATTCTCTCTACAGTGTAGGTGTCAGAGGTGATGGAATCATCAACCGGTACATAATTGGTGGCAGCACAGGCGTAACAAATGAGTCTATACATTTTGGATATCGCCACAATACGACGTTGACTCTGGCACAATATCACAATGACGTTGATGTAACAGTTCTAGGTTTCAGTGAAGATCCTTTTATTATCTTTGGGGAGTTTGATGGAACTGCAGAGAAGCTCCTTATTCGAGAAATACGTAACAGCAGTCAGGTTCAGAACGATAAGGACAATACTGACGGCCTTTCGGGAAATGCGGTGGACTATATTGGGCGCGCACGCAACACCTATTACTTTGGCAGATTAGCAGAGATAATAGCATTCAATAAAGCCGTCTCAGCAGCAGAGGAGCAACAGATTCAATCCTACCTTGCTCTTAAGTATGGTATTACCCTGGATCAGACCCCAGCCACCGACTATCTCGCTTCAGATGGCACAACTGAGATGTGGGACAAGGATGCCGCCGGGGCTTCTGCATATAACAACGACATTGCCGGTATCGGGCGTGATGACGATTCCGCCCTTGGGCAGGTGAAATCCAAATCGGTTAACAGTGACGCCATTGTAGCCATCCTCGCTGAAAGCGAAGGTACTAATGATACCCCTGCATGGACAGATATTGCCGACCTTGAATTTCTTACCATCGGCAACAACAATGGTGCAACTACTTATCAAACCACTGAAATTCCAAGTGCCCCCGGAGGAGTGAGTTCCGTGAGTCGTTTGACACGCGAATGGCAGGTTCAGGAAACGGGCGATGTGGGTAATGTGCAAATTTCGGTTCTCGGAACAGATGTAGGGTCTCCGGATCAATTGTATTTGTTGACAGACGCTGACGGCGACTTTTCGTCCGGAGCTACCTCTACAGCAATGACCGACAATGCCGGAACCTGGGAAATTACCAGGAATTTCGCCGGTGGCGAGTACTTCACTTTTGCTCAAAGCGACCTTCAGCTCTGGATGAAAGCCGATGCCGGGGTTTACAGCGATGCCGGGGTTACTAGTGCCGGTGATGGTGATGCTGTTCAACAATGGGACGACCAAAGCGGAAATGCACAAAATGCTACTCAGGGAACTTCTGCGAACGCCCCCACATACAGGGATAATGCAACTAACAACATTAACTTCAATCCGGTCCTGAACTTTAATGGGAGCGACGATTTCTTAAATACAAACCTTAATTCAATTAAAGGTGGAAACTATACCCTTTATGGCGTGGGATTGAGAGTATCTGGTACTGATGTTAACAGATATTTTATCGGTGCGAACAGCACTACAGTTAATCAATCTCTGCATTTCGGTTATCGGGACAATGTCTCGGCAAAACTGGGGCAATATAGTAACGATGTAAATCTTACTGTTGCCAGTCCGGATGCGAATCCATTTATACTGTTCGGTGAACTTGATGATTCCGGTCATACTCTAACCGAGTTCAGAAATAGTGGGTCTGTAACTGGGGCAAATACAAACACCACCCCCCTTTCAGGAACTGCAACTGAGTACATCGGTCGAAAAACCTTTAGTACTGATCTGTATTTCAAAGGGGATATTGCAGAAATCATCGCTTACAGCACAGATCTTACTGCAACTCAGGAACAACAGGTCAATTCCTACCTGGCCCTCAAATACGGTATCACCCTGGATCAGGCCACCGCAACTGACTACCTCGCTTCAGATGGCACAACCGAGATGTGGGATGCAAGCGATGCCGGAACCTATAACAACGACATTGCCGGTATCGGGCGTGATGATGACTCCGAACTTGGGCAAGTGAAATCAAAATCGGTTAACAGTGACGCTATAGTTACCATTGAAGCCGACGGAGAAGGCACAAACACTTTACCTTCCTGGTCAGACATTGCCGACCTTGAGTTCATGACCTGGGGCAACAATGGCGGCGCGGCCACCTGGACCTATACCGGCGCGCCCGCCCACAGCGGCTGCCGGATTGTGTCGAGAATATGGTCGGTGCAGGAAACAGGCGATGTGGGCACGGTCAGGATAGAGTTCGATGTTGCAGACGCTGATTTTGACCTGCCCGACCCAAAAGCGGGTACAAGCTACTTCTTTGTCTATGATTCCGACAATGACGGCACCCTTACCGATGAATCCGTTGTCCGGATGTTTGATGACGGCTCAAGGGGCGGTGATGAAACAGCTTCCGACAATGTGTGGACAGTAAACAATATTAACCTGTCAGACGGCCAGGAGTTTACCATTGTGAACATGATCCGGCGGAGGATTCTTGTTGTGGAGTAAGGGAAAAGGAAAGGTGAGATTTGTTACGATTTAAATTTACATCCATACTGTTTCTGGCAGCTGCATTTATTATTTGCATGCCATATACCGCTTTTGCCGATCTTACTATTGAGGCTGGCGAGACTTATACTCTTTCCGCCGATGAAACATTGACAGTTGACGGCAATCTTACTATTGAGGCAGGCGGGACACTGGATGCTTCGGCAGCCAATACCAATATATCTCTTTCCGGTAACTGGACTAATAATGGCGCCTTTACTCCCGGCGCAAGCAGTACGGTTACATTTACGGATAATACTGTTACTTCCAACATAACCGGAAACACAAGCTTTTATAATTTTACCTGCGAAACCGGCTCCAAACAGTTGACATTCGAGGCGGGCTCTATCCAGACCATCAACGACACTTTAACCCTAAACGGCCAGGCTTCCGGTACAGAGATACAATTGCGCTCATCAGCCGCGGGAACACGATGGACATTCGATGTTGTCGGCAGCGATCAATTTGTTGAATATATAGACGTTCAGGACTCTCAAAGCTCGACCAATAATATAGCCGCGGAAAATTCCATTGATTCCGGCAATACCGATAGGATGGAAGCCTCGCCGCACTGGGTATTTGACCTCCCGGCAATTACTTCTCCCACAGATGGAAAAACCGTGGGAAGGCAGCCAACCATTATCGGAACCGCCGCACCGGGGGATACGGTAGATATCTATGCACTGGTCGGCGGTGTTTCAACGAAGGTGGCTACGGTTACCGCAGACACCAATGGGAATTTCCGGGTGATGCAGAGCGACTTAACCGCCCAGTTGGATACAGGCGCCAATTCACTTACCCCTAAGGTGGGCCCCATTGCCGGTACAGAGATTAACATCAACGTGGTTACCAACCCGACAACCGATCAGGTACCTGCAACAGATTCCCCTTCGGATGGAGATTCTGTCCGTGGTGCCACCCCCACGATTATTGGTAAGGGTTTGGCCGGCCAGACTGTCACTTTAACCGCGCACGATGCCGACGGCAATCTGCTTTTGAGTGATGTGGCTTCATCCACTGTTGATGCTTCAGGCAACTACACGATCAATGCCTCTGATTATACGACTCCCCTGGTTAAAGGCATTGTTTATTTGAGCGTCCGGGTGGACGGGGTGAATAGCCTTACCATCGGCGTTACCTTTGTTGATCCGTATGGCGTGGTCTTTGATTCCGCAAGCGATAGTCCTGTAGAGGGGGCGGTGGTAACCATTTATTATGACAATGATCCCGGCCCGGGCAGAACCTGGATTCCGGCTGTTGTGGGCACACATATTGCTCCGGGAGATGTTAATCCCGTGACAACCGCGGCAGACGGATTTTACAGTTATAACTGTATTAGCGGCGATTTCAGGATTGATATTGCAGCCGGCGGCTACAAGTATCCTTCTTCCAAAGACAGTTTCCCGGCAGGGAGAGTCATTGTAACCGGTTCAAAGGGTGAAACGTTTACCGTAGGAGCTGTAATCATTGAGATGGACCATCCCGCGGACCCAGGCGCAAATCCATTAAGAATAGAAAAAGATGCCAACAAAAAAGAAGTAAGCATAGGTGATATTGTAACTTATACGGTTACTCTGGAAAACATTTCCTCAGGCGATGTAACCAATGTCTACTTAGAGGACAAGATCCCGGCAGGTTTTAAATACATAAGCGGCAAGTGCATTTTAGATAATCAACCCATATCAGACCCTACCGGAAACAGGCCGCTTACCTTTAATATAGGGACGGTTGCATCAGGTGAAACCCGAACTCTTAAATATCAACTTGTTGTAGGTTCGGGCGTGACCTTTGGTGATTATAAGAACAGGGCCTTCGCCAAATACTCCGATGGCACGGTTATATCTAATATTGCCGTTGAAAAAGTTGAAGTTGTTCCTGACCCGCTCTTTGATCTGGGCACCGTGATCGGCAAGGTGTTCCATGACAGGAACGAAAACGGTATCCAGGACCCGCCATCCTCCTACGCCAAGGCTTCGGAGGACAAGCAAACAATTGGAGGGCAAGTCATCGTTGAAGAGCCGATTCCCAACGTGGTGATTGTCACCGAAGAGGGAACGGTCATAACTACGGATAAAGACGGCAAATACCACCTGGCCGCTATCGTGCCGGGCAGGCACCTGTTCAGGCTGGATGAGAGGACCCTGCCGGACGGGGCGTACCTGACCACGGACAAGGTCGTGATTGTGGATGTAACACCTGGTATCTTGAGAAAGGTAAACTTTGGGGTGAGGCTCCCTGACGATGTGAGTGCCCAAAAGGCGCCATTTAAGATTACCCAGGGCAGGGGAACGCCGGAGCCGCGTCTGAACGTGAGCCTGTTTAACGATGAGCTGATTGTTAAGGACGGCCAATTAGAGGAAAGGGCGGAGTTCAGGATATTTACAAATTATCATTTATTTATAGAGAACTGGCGGTTAGAGATACTGGATAAAGATACCAAAAGCGTGGTGACAGTATCCGGAGGGCCAGGCAGCAACATATTTGAGCCGATTTATCTGGACCTCATCAGGCACAAATCTCTGAGGATGAAAGCGGATAGAGACTATGTTTACAGGCTGACTGTTACCGGTGCCGGGGGTAAGGAGGATGTGACCAAAGAGAGAGAATTCGGAATTCGGAATTCGGAATTCGGAATTGACAAAAAAGAGAAAGTTGAAGAGTACAGAGCATGGATGGAGCGGGAAAGCGGGATCAATAATTTGGAGAAGCAGACGATACGTGTGGAAGGGGAAACCATTCAGCTATCAGCTATCAGCCGTCAGCTTTCAGCAATAAAGATAGTAAAAGCCGGGAAGGTGCAGGCCGAGATTCCGGTTATTGAGAGTCAAGGGTTGAGAGCGAAAGACCTATTGAAGAGCTCCTCCTTGGCTGAAGCTGCGGCGGACAAGCAGAGCAGGATGGAAGTGATCTTGCCCAGGGGAGAGTATGAGATGCAGGCTCGGGGGACAGAGGACGGAGGTCAGAGGTCAGAGGTCAGAAGTCAAATGACAGAAGGAGACCACGGTTCGGCCTGGAAAACGAGCACGAGCACGTCATATTCCAAGACGATTAAGGTCGGTGACGACTATCTGTTCTTTGTTGCCATGGGTGATGCCAAGATAGGGCATACCTTTAACCGGGGCAACATCGAGCCGGTCCGCCACGATGATAAATTCCAAGAAGGCTTCTGGTCCGAAGGGAAGCTCGCCTATTACTTAAAAGGTAAGATTAAAGGCAAGTATCTGATTACCTCAAGCTTTGACTCGGAACGTGATAAAAAAGAATTATTTAAAAACTTAGACCCGGATAAATACTACCCAATTTACGGAGACGAGTCTTCGATCAATTACAGTGCCACGGATACGCAAGGGATGCTCTATCTGTTAATCGAATGGGATAAGTCTTCGGCCATCTGGGGTAACTATAATACCGCTTTTACCGATACGGAATTCGCCCAGTTCAGCCGTTCGCTTTACGGCGGAAAGGTGCATCTTGAAACGGTCGCCGCTACCAGGTTCGGTGAGCCGAATGCAAAGCTGGTTCTCTTCAAGGCCAGTGCTCAGCAGAAGGCCGCGCACAATGAGTTTACCGGAACCGGCGGCTCCCTCTATTACCTCAAACACAAGGATGTGATTGAGGGTTCCGATAAGGTAAGAATCGAAGTCAGGGATAAAATCACGGGCCTGGTCCTGGCTACAGATGAGATGAAGGAGGGGGCTGATTATGAGATAGATTATTCCAATGGAAGAATTACCTTCTGGAGGCCCATTTCCCAGATATCCGAATCAAACTCCATTATATCAACTCACCTCCTTGATGGTAATCCTGTTTATGTGGTCGTGGACTATGAATACGAGGTAAAGGATAAATACGATGAAGGAACGGTTGGCGGACGCGTCCAGAAGTCCATAACCGATTACGTGAGTGTCGGAGGAACCTATGTCAAAGAGGAGCAGGCGGAGAACGACTACGAATTAAAGGGAGCAGATGCAACGATCCATCTGGGCAAAGACATACAGATGACCGCTGAGTATGCTGAAAGCGAATCCGAGGCCACGGGCAGTTTTATCTCAACAGACGGGGGGCTGTCGTTCACCGAGCTTCCCACGGATCAACATGCCAAAGGCAAGGCCTACGGGGTAAAAGGCGATGTCCATCTGTTTGGCGATAAATTGGGTCTTTCGGCCTATTACAAGAAGTTTGAGAAAGGCTTTTCAACTTCGGGCACAAGTTCACAGCAGGGCAAGGAGCTCATCGGTTTTGGTGCTTCATATGACCTGGCGGAAAAGACAAGACTGACCGCATCCCATGATATCCAGGAGCTCCTGGACGACGGCAACCCCCAAACCCGGCTCCAGGTGGGGGCGACCAGGACCGAAACTACCTCCGCTCAGATTACCCACGATATGCTTACGGATAAATTAAAATTAACTGCTGAGATGCGTCATCAAGAAGTAACTGAACGCAGGGAAGAGTTTGAATCTGAGACTAATACCCAAGAGGATGTATTGGCAGTGAAGGCGGATTATAAGCTAACCGACAAAATAGACGTCTTCCTGGAACAGCAGGCAACCCTTAAGGGAGAGGACAATCATCAAACCACTGGAGGTATGGAAGTAGAAGTTTTTGATTGGCTGTCTTTGCGAGGCGCAGAGACAGTGGGTACCAAGGGCAATGCCACAAGTATCGGAGCGACTTCAGAGATAAAAGACAAACTGTCGCTTTCCGCTGATTATACAAAGGCCAATTTTAAAACAGGAGAGACCGGTGATGCGGCATCTTTAAGCGCAAGCGCCAGGATAGACGAGAAGACCGAGGTCCACGGCACCTATGCATTAACTGACGGAACCGATGCGCCGACCGGTTCACCGATAAGCGATTCACAGTTAACCGGTTCAACGGGCAACGGCAAGACCAATTCACTTACCTTAGGCTCGAAGACAAAGCTAAATGATATATGGGGGTTAAACGAAGATACGACCTTTGCCTCCTCAAGAGATACACGAGCTTACGGTTCAACCACCGGTCTGGTTCGGGAAAAGGACGGCAGGAGTCTGGAAGGGACATTTACCCGGCAGCATTCGGAAAGCTCGAGTGAAATCTCCAACTCCAATATCTTCGGGTTATCAGGGGATATTAATGACAGGTGGGCTGCTTTTGGCACTTTTGAGAAGGGTGATGTCCAGTATCATGACGGCACCGATGCCTCAAGGTACGCCGGCAGTCTTGGTTTTGGCTTTGTGGATAGAGATGAGGATACGGGTGACATTAGGCTGAAGGCGTCAACCAAGCTGGAACTGCGGTTTGACAACGGAGATGAAGATAAGAGGCAGTATCTCTTTTATGGCGCCGTTGAAGGAAAGGTTACTCCCAATGCGACCCTTTTTGCCAAGGCAAACCTGTCCCAGACCAGAAACACAACGACCGACACAACCGAGGCGCAGTATAAGGAACTGGTATTTGGCACCGCTTACCGGCCCATTGATTTTGACTGGCTGAATCTATTGGCCAAATATACCTATCTGGAAGATGACTCACCCGCCTCGCAAAGCGACATCAATGATATCGAAGAAGAAAAGGCGCACGTATTGGCCGGTGAGGCAGTAATTGATTTGAGTGATAAGTGGCAGCTGTCAGAAAAGCTGGCTTACAAGATGGGTGAAGAGAAAGTAACCGGTTTTGATTTTACCAAGACCTCCACCTGGCTCTGGATAAACAGGCTCGGTTACAACATTAATGAAGATTGGCAGGTGGCTGGCGAATACAGGTTGTTGGCCCAAAAGCAGGCTGAGGACCGGAAGCACGGGGCCTTGTTTGAGGTGTCTCGAAACATAGGTGATTATTTCCAGATCGGTGTCGGCTATAACTTTACCGAGTTTAATGATGACCTGACTCATCTGGATTACACTTCACATGGCCCGTTTATCAGGATAACGGCTAAGTTCTTTGACCGATCCTCCAGGGAAAAAGCGCGGGCCAAACAAAGGCGAAAAGAAAGGGAGGAAAAACTCGCCCGCAGAACCGGGGAAAATGAAAGTGACGGCACGATCGTGAAACATAAATTTCTCGAAATAGGCAAGATCAAGCCCGTGCCCAAGGAGAAAAGGCAAAAAGAGCACTTCGAAAGGGTCTTGGAAGATGAGGGTGAAAGCACGATCATGAAACATAAATTTCTCGAAATAGACAAGATCAAGCCCCTGCCCAAGGATAAACAAAAAATATACATGAAGGTGCTCAGCGGAGACGGCGATATTAATTTTGCCAGGGCAACGGCAGATAAGCTCGAGAATCTGGGCTATAAGATAGATCATATAGGAATGACCCCTCTGTTAAGTTTTAT
>JAUWXF010000195.1 GCA_030616475.1 Desulfobacterales bacterium | reverse complement strand
CGTAAAGGAGCGTACTGGGAAGATCGCTATCACGCTACAGCCATAGAAACGGGGGAACATCTTTTGAGGTGTTTGGTCTATATTGATTTGAATATGGTGCGTGCCGGGGTGGTGAATCATCCTTCGGAATGGACGTTTGGGGGATACAACGAGATCCAGTCGCCTCGCCGAAAATGTGTGCTCATTGCTTATGAAAAATTGGCGGCGTTAACTGGCTATGATGACTATGATTCGTTCCGGCAATCCCATAAAGAATGGGTGAATGCACTGCTGGTGGACGGTAACAACGTTCATGATAGGCAGTGGACCCGAAGTATTGCTGTTGGCGGTGAGCAATTTGTACAAAGAATAAAGGCAGGCCTTGGTATGAAAGCTTTGGGGAGGCGAATTCGTGAGGTGCCTGGAGGCTACGAGCTTAGGGAACGAGTAACTTCCTATATCGCAGATTTTGACCCAAAAAAGAGCGATATAGGCCTTGAAAACACCCATAATTGGAGTGCTTTTCCTTAAATATCAAAATAGTAGGACGGGCCGACCCCAATGCACACCAATGCACAATGCACTACACCGACAATTCGTTGTATATAAAATACAACAGACCTCAAAAAAGCCATATTATTGTCCAGTATAATCCGAAATCTACCAAAAATAGGAGTGGAAGAAAACATCTGGCACCACACCCTCATGGTATAAGCGGTGGCCCTTTGTTTAAAGCACTTATTGACAACAAGGACGAGGTGATTCTTTTGATTCTTGAAGGTCTTTTGATTGAATGGAAAGACTCTCGGGTGATTGTTGCTACTAAGAAAAGCAAAATAAGAGAGTTTATTGAGGGCAAACAATAAAAAAATCACGATGGTAATCAGACAAAGAGGTATGAGTCAAAATTTGAGGAGAAATGATGAATAAAGAAGAATGGAAAGAACTTGTAAAAGGCATTTGTAGGCAAAAAATAATTCCCAAACTTCGTAAAATCAGGGAAAAGAATGGTGTCACATCTTGAATTGTGAATAGTGGCAGCTTATTCACAATTCAAGATGTGACACCATAACTTCCCCATAACTTCCCAAGATGTGACACCATAACTTCCATTTTAGACGTCCAGCCCGGTGGCTCAGTTCAGTCGTTAGAGCCCTTCAGTACAAGAGCGAGGGCTTTTTTTGGCTTGACATGCTATCATAATATGCTATCATATGGAATATGAACAGCACACACCGCAAAACCCTGGAGCTCATCTTCGGCAAGCCTGTCCCAGCCAGCTTGAAATGGCAGCGTATCGAGGCCCTGTTCCTGGCGCTCGGAGCGCAAGCCATTGAAGGGAGAGGCTCGCGGGTGCGATTCGAGTTGAATGGCGTTGTCGCCACCTTTCATCGGCCCCATCCGCACAAGGAGACAAAGCCGTACCAGGTGCGCGATGCTCGCAAATTTCTTGAACAAGCAGGGGTGAAACCATGAAGACCATGAAGTATAAGGGTTATGCAGCCCGCATTGAATACAGCGATGAAGACGGTTGCTTTGTTGGGCATATTGCCGGCATCCGGGACGTAGTAGGGTTCCATGGCAAGTCTGTGGCAGAACTACGCTCCGCCTTCGAGGAAGCGGTTGACGATTATCTTGAAACTTGTGCAAAACTTGGCAGGGAACCGCAAAAAACCTATTCTGGCAAACTGATGCTTCGAATACCGCCGGACATCCATGCGGCCGTTGCCACAGCCGCAGAAACCAGCGGTAAAAGCATCAATCAGTTGGTTGCGGAAATATTAAATCAAACCGTTCAGGATCATTAGAACCCAGAAGCCCTAACCAGCCAGTGCTCGTGCCAAGGTAAATCCGAGACCTTGGGATTGGGAGTAATCCCATGAAATTGGTTATTGCCACCCAGTGGGTGATTCCGAACTTTGTGTCGGGAAAGTCCCACCTGATTAGAGCTTAGCCAGCAGGTCAGTAGTGAAGTCCACGGGTAAGCCCGGCAACGGGAGTCCGAAGCTGGATGGATCAAGGGTGCAGGCTCTGTATTGAGCTCCGAAAAACCTGCCCGCCATTGCCGGAGACCTGCCCGCCACCCGCCTGCCATCGCCAGGTGCATAGGGCAGGTTCAATGCCACCATGCGTGGCAATGGCGGGCAGGTTGCCATGTGTGCTGTCATTCCAGTTGCTTGGCGAGCGTGGCGCCCTGCCCGCCATTGCCAGAGATGCCGGCACATAAGCTGAATGCTGTCTCAGGCGTCGGCAGGCGGGTGCTAGCATTTGACCTGCCCGCTGTGCCTGGCGCCCTGCCCGCCATTGCCAGCACTTGGGGTCGGGCCGCGGTAACCGGTCAATATGATTCAGATTGGTTTCAAAAACGGGCTCAATTTTGGGTAAAGATTGGGGTAAAGATTGGGGACGTTGTTGACTATGTTGAATAACTCAATTGCGGTTGCAGACAGAATGGTGTGTCTGGGGTCGGGCCACGCTAAGGGGCTGATATGAAAAGGAATCATCTTGAAATGAGGCCTCAAATCGGTCCTATAATCGCTTTTTTGGGGGCAAAAAGAGGGATTTGGGTAGCGGGCATGGCAAGAGCAAAAAGACATTACATCCCAGGGCACGTTTGGCACATAACGCACAGGTGTCATAAGGGCATGGGGACGATCATGGAATTATAACTTTTTAATATCGATGACGGAGAAACTTCATGCCGTCCCCCATTTCGCCTGATTATAAAAAGGGCGAAGTATATACATTCATTAAAGAATAACTAGATGCGGGCTAACATCGTCATGCACCTGGCGAGTCGCGTGCATCTCAGTAAAAGTAATGACAGTCGGTAATGTTTTCCGCGTCTCGCAGGTGAAGGCGGATACGTTCTGCTAACGCAATGATGAGACTTATAAGGTAACTACACAATGAAAATTCGATTTTATATTGACCCAGAAACTGAACAGCCACATATATATAATCATGGAGTTAGAGAAGATGAAGTAGAGTATGTATTACGAAAACCGGGTGAAGATCGTCCTGGCCGAGATGGGTCACGTGTCGCTATTGGCAAAACTAGCGCCGGACGATATCTTCGTGTAATTTATGTTCCTGATCCAATCCCGGAAAGCGTTTTTGTTATTACGGGATACGACTTGATTGGAAAACCATTAATGGCATATCGACGTCGTCGAAGGAGGAAGTTTAAATGATTAAAAAACCTAATTACCCGCCAGGATGGGATGAGTCTCGTGTAAAACGAGTGCTTGAGCATTATGAATGTCAGTCTGAAGAGGAAGCTGTAGCCGAGGATGAAGCAGCTTATGAGGATCCCAATCAGACTTTTATGGAGATACCTAATGAATTAGTTCCTGAAGTTCGTGAACTTTTAGCGAAGAAGTCTGGAATAGCGCAAAGCGTTTGAGCAGAACCAGCCGCTTCACCCGACCGCCTTTTCTTTGCCGTACTTTCTTTTTGGTCTCTTTAAAGGGGCTTAATATTTCTTTCAATTTCTTCAGTTCTAACACGGCGTCGGGTGAGCTTTCCGTTAGGCCAATAAGATTAAGGTAAAGATTGGGGACGTTGTTGACTATGTTGAATAACTCAATTGCGGTTGCAGACAGAATGGAGCCAACTATTCAGGAGAGCAAAGGGGAAATAAGTCAACATAGTCAACAACGTCCCCTAAAACCACTTAGCAGTTTATTGAGGGAGTAGAGGAGTGTTCGAACGGATCTTAAAACGTATGCGGGAGAGGATTCGCAAACGAGACTATGTGATGACGCTCCACGCTGAAGAAGAGATGGACGAGGATGCTCTGACTATCTATGATGTAGAACGCGGGATTCTCACCGGCGAAATATTGGAAAGTCAGAGGGATAAAGGGACTGCTGAAAGAAAGTATCGAATTAGAGGGGAAACGGTTGGGGGTGATCAAGTCGAATTAGTTGCGAAAATGAGTCCAACTGGTAAGCTGGTCATTGTTACCATATACGTACCATGAATAGGAGAAAGTCAAATGGTGTGTGATATCTGTGGACAAAAAGGGGCGCGCATCCGAAAGGTTGCCAGAACCTACGGCAAGGGCAAGAACCTGCTGGTGATCGAAGGTATCCCAGTGGTAAGTTGTCCCCACTGCGGTGAGAGCTATATGACTGCAGAAACACTTCACGAGATAGAACGGCTCAAACTCCACCGAAAGAGTCTTGCCGTCCAACGCCCAGTGGAAGTCGTCAGTTTCGCATAGCTGAGAAGCAGACGCCCTACGTCACATAATAGGGTGTATGTGCAGTGGTCGCTTTTCTTCGTTGTTCCGTCTTGCACAGGCTACTTTATTGCGTCGCTTGCGGAAGGCAAACCGCGTGACAATCCAGCCGACCGAGACGGCCTCCGTCACGAACAGTCATGACGTTAGACAAGACGGCCCGAGGAAAATATGGAGGTAAAAATAAATGTACAGAGGTATCATACAATCAGATGCTTTAATCATGATGGGTAAGCCGGTGATAGCCGGCACGCGCATTACCGTAGAACTCATCGTTGAGAAACTCGCCGGAGGTGAGACCGTTGAGCAAATCCTTGAAGCACACCCTCGGCTGACACGGGAGGCCATTCAGGCCGCCCTAGCTTTTGCAGCGGAGGCGTTGCGTGCTGATGTGGTCTATCCGCTGCCGGAGGCGATTCGGTGAACTTTCTGGAGGTAGTTACCGTAGCTGTTCAAGAGCATGCTGATGAACTGGTTCAGAATTTTACAGTGATCACGCCGAACAGATTGCCGTAGGTGGAAAGATTCGAGATATCATGCGGCTTCGGAAGCAATACGGCTCCGGTCGATGGCGAAAACTTAAAGGTGTTGCCACAGTTCGGCTTCAGAGCGGAAATATCCGAAAAGCAGAACTGCATTGGTATGAAGCCCACGGTATTGGCAGAAAGAAAATTAAGATTAAAGAACTTTTGGACTGAAATAATGAAAAAAAGAAATGACAATCCAAGATATGCGCTTTGCCTGGAGAATAAGGATTGCGAGGATTTAGAGAAGCGAAAGGTTTATGAGGTTCTTCCTGATGATGATGCGAAACAGGAGGGATACCTGAGAGTCATTGACGAATCAGGTGAAGATTATCTCTATCCCGAATCCTATTTTATTCTCATTCAGCTACCTCACGAAGCCCAAGAAGCGTTGCGAATAACAGCCTAATCAATCGGTTTTCGCACCCAACCAGACGCTTCACCCGAGCGCCTTTTGCTTGCCGTGCTTTTTTTTGGGTGCTTTAAAAGGGCTTAATATTCCATGTGAGGTTTGCTGTTGTAAACCGACGCCGGGTGAGCTTTACGGACCCCGCGGTGAGTTGCGAAGTTAGGTGCAATTAGAACGGCGTTTTCTGATAAAACATGACGAGAAGAAGTTATTTTTTAACAGTCTGCCTTACACGGGACTTTGTTACGTGTATTGAGGGCGCTTTGTAGTCGGCTACAAAATCGACCAGATGCCGGTAGGTGATCTTTTTAACGAACCGGATTCTTTGAGATTTGCGGCATTCGCCTTGAGAACATGACAGGCAGGCTTCGAATTCATTTATCCGGGCGGATAAAGCCTGGATGGAACGTACTGAAAAATCTGCCAGTTGGCAATATTCCAGAAACTGG
>JAUWXF010000145.1 GCA_030616475.1 Desulfobacterales bacterium | reverse complement strand
TGCATTATGGAAACGGGCGCCTCGGCAACGGCCCTCAAATGAAGGTCAGTCTCCAAGGCATCCGTTCTATCCCACCATCTATTCTGTTCTCTGAGTTGGATGAGTTCCATTTTTCAGTTTACTGACATAAATATATCGTTTTGTGTCCAAGCAGTATCAGAAAGTGGCATTTTGGTCAAGGAAAAATTAGGCACACCAAACACAGAGGATTATGTAAGAATTACGGGAATGCAGTGCCTGTGCTATAGCCCTGCTCCAGCAGCCTAGCGCAAAAAGCCTTCTGGTACCCTTGCATTTGCCTGAATTGTTCGAAAAATTCTAGAATTGACACTAAAATAGAAACCCTCACTATTTCTTGACAATCTTGTGAACCTTTGGTATTTAACCTTTAGTTATATACCATAAGTTTAACACATGAGGTTTGAAAATGGAGCCGGTAAATCCATTTAGTTTTGATAAGGAAGCATCTGGCGACGGTTTCTGTGACCGGGAAAAGGAAACTGAAGAGCTTCTTGGTGACATCCGATCCTCCCATAATGTTATCATCTTTTCTCAGAGGCGTTATGGAAAAACATCCTTGATCAAGAAGGTACTCAATCTATCCAAACAAGAAGGGTTTCTGACAGTTTATGTTGATCTATATCACATTCTGAGCGAACAGGACTTTGCCGTTGCATATGCCAAGGCTCTGACACGTGCTATGGAGGAGGGCCCGGTTGAAAAACTCTTTCAAACCCTTAAGACCATTTTTTCGTCCTTAAGGCCCAAAATAACCCTTGATGCCGAAGGAAAGCCAGAATTCACTTTTGGTTTGGAAGTGGGCAGGGACCCGGTCATGGATATCGAGGATGTACTCGAATCGGTCAAGAAATACAGCAAGCAGAAAAACAAAAAGGCGGTAGTCGTTTTTGATGAGTTTCAACAAATCGGACAACTCGACCAGGCCAGTCGTATAGAAGGGGTGCTCAGGAGCCATATCCAGACGCACAGAAACATCTCGTACATTTTTATGGGGAGCAAAAAGCACCTTATATTTGACGTGTTTACTGACCCAAGAAGACCCTTTTACGAAAGCGCAAAGATGTTTCCTCTTGGCAAGATCCCATCCAAAGAGCTCGAATCTTTTGTCTATGAGCGATTCCGATCGACCGGAAAGCACCTTCTCAGACAGGTGGCTGCCCGCTTGGTGGAAGCATGTGAGTCACATCCGTACTATGTCCAGTACGTGTCCCACAGTCTCTGGGAAATCAGCTCTGCCGATTCCCCTATAACAGATGAAGATCTGAACAAGGCCATAGGGTTGACGCTTAGCCGGACCTCTCCCAGATATGAGAGTGTGTGGGAGCTGCTGCCCATTCGCCATAGACAGGCCTTGATAGCCCTGGCTAACCTATCGCCCGGTGACAAGCTGTTTTCAGGAGCGGTTGTCCAGAAATATGGTCTTGCCTCCGCGCCAACCTTTAGCAAGGCCTTGAAACGGCTCGTAGAAAAGGGACTTGCGGATAGGGATCAACACAAGTACTCAATCATCGATGTCTTCTTCAAGAAATGGATCCAGACGAATTTTGCGATTGACCACAGCGGTTAGTGAAGCAGAATCCCAAATCTTTGGACCAATTTGACATGTCATATGTGACTTTGCTTAAGGAATACGTTCCGGGCTGTGTAGCGCGAGGCTGTTTACACCGGCGAAGGATCGAAAGACCTCTCTCTTCAGCCAAAAGATGTGCTCCGGTCGAGGCTCCGGTATTGGATCGCCTCTGAGACATGATGTGCGGCAATGTCTGCGGCCTGTTCAAGATCCGCAATGGTTCTTGCGATCCGTAGTATCCGGGTAAAGCCCCGGGCGGAAAGCCCTAGTTTGTCGATGGCTGCTTCAAGAAGGGCGTGGGAATCCCCGTCAACAGGACAGTATCTTTTGATCTGGCGGTTGTTCATCTGGGCATTGCAGTGAATCCTGGTCAGTTTCAACCTCTTCGACTGTATAGCACGGGCCCGATTCATGCGCCCTCTGATATCGGCAGAGGTTTCAGCGTCGTTTTGACTGGCAAGGTCCTTGTAGCGGACGGCCGGCACCTCCACGTGGATATCAATACGATCCATTAGTGGACCGGATACCTTTGACCGATACCGATGAATCATTGTATATGTGCACGTACATTCATGGTTCGGGTCGGAAAAGTATCCGCAGGGGCAGGGATTCATGGCGGCCACCAGCATGAACCTGGCCGGATAGGTAATACTGGTAAGGGCCCGTGCAATGGTCACGTAGCCATCTTCCATGGGCTGACGCAGCACCTCAAGCACATTTTTCTTGAACTCCGGCAGTTCATCCAGGAAAAGTACCCCATTGTGCGCTAAACTCACTTCGCCAGGTCTTGGGATATGCCCCCCTCCGATAAGCCCAGCATCGGATATGGTGTGGTGTGGAGAACGAAAGGGCCGATTTGTGATCAATGCCTGAGACTCTCTGAGCATGCCCAGCACGCTGTACACCTTGGTTGTTTCGATCGACTCTTCAAAGGTGATAGGGGGTAAAACGGTGGCCAGACGTTTCGCCAGCATGGTCTTGCCTGCGCCGGGCGGGCCAATCATAATGACGTTATGACCCCCTGCTGCTGTTACCTCCAGAGCCCGCTTAACATGCTCTTGGCCTTTAACCTCACAGAAGTCGATCTCATCCGGGTGTGCTTCCTGAAAAATGGTTTGGACATCGACAGATTCTGTGTGTATGAGCCTCAGACCGCACAGAAACTCTACCAGCTCACCCAGTGTAGGAACAGAGAGGACTTCTACGCCATCTACCACAGCAGCTTCGCGGGCATTCTCCCTTGGAAGAATCATGCCCCGAAAGTTAGAATTTCTGGCCAACAAGGCCACAGGGAGCGAGCCCCGCACCGCTTTGATGCGTCCGTCAAGAGAGAGTTCGCCCAGGATCAGGTACTCGCTGAGTCGGTTCTGGGGAACAACCCCTGTGGCAGCTAGAATGCCGAGTGCAATGGGAAGGTCAAAACCTGTTCCCTCCTTCTTGATATTAGCGGGTGCCAGGTTAACCGTGATGCGGTCGTCCGGAAACCTGTAGCCAGAATTGCTGATTGCAGATTTGACCCGGTCTTTGCTTTCCTTTACAGCAGCCTCTGGCAGGCCAACAGTGGCAAAGGTTGGCAGTCCTCGCCTAATATCAACCTCCACCTCCACGGTATAGGCATCAACCCCGAGGACGGCGCTGCTAAAAACCCTGGAAAGCAAGATACCCTCCCTAATAAAATCGCTTCGCGATTTTATAACATCTCGATTTTTCGGTGTTTAACAAAGACCCACGACGAAGGCAAGCATTTTGTGGATCAATGGGGCAGATGCTACTATTACATTGTTTTATAAATTTTGCGTCTTAAAATGGCAATTTGAAATAACACTGTATTTCATCCATTTTGCACCAGCATTGAAATCCGAAATTCGAATACCCGCCTGCCAACGCCTGAGACAGCATTCAGCTTATGTGCCGGCACCCGCCTGCCACCCGCCTGCCTTCGCCAGGCACAGCGGGCAGCTTCAATGCCAGCATGCGTGGCGATGGCGGGCAGGTCTCTGGCAATGGCGGGCAGGTCGAAGCACGAAACAAATTCAAATGACAAAAATCTCAATGACAAAAACGGAAACGGACACTACCAGACCGCATTTGTTTTGAATTTTGAACATTTGAATTTTGATATTGTTTCGGATTTGCGGCTCACGCCTTGAAAACAGTACGGATTTCGATATTCGGATTTTGACAGCCGTTGTAACGTTCCGGCAACATGTTGAATTGCCAAAATCGAATACAGAACTTTTGGGACACCGCACTATGAACTAAGGCCCTTGTTGCAAAAAAGACACAACCCTCACCTGCGGTGTGCATCTTTCTACACACCAAGGGGCCAGAGGTAAAACGTTGAGCTTTGAAAAAAAAGCCGAGCCTATGATGCTGCTTTTTGCATGATATTCAACGAGTTATTTGTTGAGCCCAACATTCCTCCGGTGATGTGTTTTTGCGTGGCACATCTGTTGCTTGACAGACAAGCGCTAGCTTGATAGTAGACGAATTTCCTTTCTTAAGCGGCGTAGCCGCGTTACATAAAATCGCGCAGCGATTTTATAAGGATATGTGATATGCATTCCAATCAGCAGACCCTGGTCCGGCCCGTTCAATGTATCGGCATCGGACTTCACTCAGGCAAAAGGGTTAATTTGACCATCAAACCCGCGCCAGTCAACCATGGTATCAAATTCGTTCGAACCGATCTGCCCCACAGACCTGTTATCAGCGCCCATTTCCGAAACGTTATTGACACCAGCCTCGCAACCACGCTTGGGACCGATGGGGTGATTGTTTCCACCGTTGAGCACTTGATGGCCGCCCTTGCCGGCCTCTGCGTTGATAATGCCCTGGTGGAGATGGATGCATACGAAGCCCCTATCATGGACGGCAGCGCCGGGCCGTTTACCTCCATGCTAAAAGAGGCCGGAATCAGCACCCAGTCAGGAAAGCGTTATACATTTGTGGTAAAGAAACCGATTGAGATGTCAGATGAAGACAAAAAGGTCGGGCTTTATCCCTCAGACACCCTCAAGATTACTTGCACCATAGAGTTCGACAATCCACTTGTAAGGCGTCAGTCGTACACCATTTCGCTAACCGATGGCCTTTTTGAAAAGGAGATCAGCCGGGCCAGAACCTTTGGGTTCTTGGATGAAGTCAATTATCTGAAGCAGAATGGATTTGCCAGGGGGGGCTCCCTGGAGAACGCCGTGGTGATCGACCGGGACAGGATATTGAACCGGGAAGGGCTTCGCTATGAAAACGAATTTGTCCGCCATAAGGTACTTGACTGTATTGGTGACCTTTCGTTGCTTGGGATGCCCTTTATCGGTCACATCGTGGCTTACAAATCCGGGCACACCCTCAATCACGCCTTGTTGAAAAGGTTCATCGACCAGAAGTCCTGCTGGGAAACCGTACAGGTCCCTGTTGTCTCACCTTAGCACCTCACCTGTCTTTCTGTCCCCACTAAATCCCTTGCAATTTAAGATCCAGTTGGTTATACCTATATCGTCAAAGGGTTGCGAAGGGTGGCACAGGCCAAGCTTTGCTTGCCTGTGCATATGCACGGGCAACCTCTGGTTAGCCCGTGGCACCCAGCTCGTTTCGGCGGGTTTATCCCGCCCGAATGACAGGCGGCGTAAAGCCGCCCCTACGAGAATATCCCGGCCCGCCCTGGCGCGACAGAAGCTGGACAATGCCACGGAGAGAAAAACCCGGTCTGGGCCAGGGTCTGGGTCAGCCTTTTGAACAATGACGTAACCGATGGACGATTGACGTAACGAGTAGCGCAACCGACAAACGATAGCCGTCTTTTCATCAAGCTCAATATGCGAAAAAGGGTCTCGATAATTGCACTCTGCTTGTTCTTGTTGCTTCCGGGCGCAGCCTGGGGTCAAGATGCCAGAGTAACCGATGTCATCATCACCAATACCAGGGATGATCTCATATTGTATTTTAGGGTTCAGGGCTGTTTCACCAAAGACCTGCAGCAGGCGATCTTGAATGGTGTTCCCACCACCTTTACTTTCCTGGCCTCGCTTGATCAGGTTCGAAATTTTTGGAAGGACAGAAATCTCGCCAGCCTGGAGATCCGCCACACTGTCAAGTATAATAACCTGAAGAACGAGTTTGTGATTACACGTAGCGAACACAGTGACAAACCGGTTATTGTCAATACTCTGTCTGAGGCCAAGAGAATCATGGCCGAAGTTGAGAATCTCAGGGTTGCCGAGCTTAAATCCCTTGAAAGGAACTGCCGCTACCAGGTCAGGATAAAGGCGGAACTCAGCAAGATCACCCTCCCGTTCTATCTGCATTACGTATTTCGGTTCTTCCTGTTTCTGTGGGATTTTGAAACGGATTGGTACACAACCGATTTCATATACTAATGGCAAAAATATCAGAAGAAGAAGTTAGGCGCCGCAAGCGTGAACGGATCATCATCCTGGTCCTTGTCGTGGTGGTAGGCATTCTCACCTATGTAGAAACCAAGGTCGTCCGTTTTGGGGCAGGGCTTCCCATTTCCAATACGGTCATCATGTTTATCCTCATCAACATCAACATGCTTGTGTTGCTGTTGTTGATCTTTCTGGTCTTCAGAAACATTGTGAAGCTTCTCTATGACCGAAGGCGAAAGGTCATGGGAGCCAAGCTGCGGACCAAGCTTGTGGTGGCATTTGCAAGTCTCTCCTTGATTCCGACCGTCCTTCTTTTTTTCTTTTCGATACAGTTCATAACCTCCAGCGTGGCATTCTGGTTCAATGTGCCTGTGGAACACTCTCTGGAAAGATCCTTGGATGTTGGCAAGTATGTGTATAAGCATTGTACAGAAAACAACCGTTTCCATCTGGAACGGATCGCTTATCAAATCGTGCGCAGGAATTTGCTGAACGAAGAAAATAGAAAAGCTCTGGCCCATTATATTCGGGTTGCCCAGAGGGCTTTCAACATCCACGTGATCGAGGTCTATTCTGCCCGCTCAGAGCGGTTGGCAGTAGCCCTCGATGCAGACCTGGAAGGAACTCCATTTAGTGCGGTGTCAGCAGATGCGATACAAAAGGAGTTGCACGAGGTCAAGTTTACTACGCTGACAGGTCACCTCCCTTCAGGTGAGATAATCAGAACCCTTGGATGCATTCCATTCAATGCAGGTCCGGATGAAGCCATTGGTGTGGTGGCTGTCACCACGGTTATTCCCGCCAGCCTTTCAGAAAATATGGCCGCTATTTCCCGTGGGTTTGATCAATACCAACAAATGAAGATGATGAAATGGCCCATCCAGGTCAGCCACCTGATAACACTTTCCATTGTGGCCCTGCTGATCATATTCTGTGCCACATGGTTTGGGTTCTACTTAGCAAAGACCCTGACGATTCCTATCCAGGACCTGGCTGAAGGAACACGGCGCGTGGCTGAAGGAGACCTCAACTTTACTATAAACGGGGTCACCGATGATGAAATGGGCACGCTGGTCAATGCCTTCAACAGGATGACACATGATCTGAGAGCAGGCAAGCAACAGCTTGAACTATCGGCCCTTGAACTCAGGGAACGAAACCTTGAGATTGAACAAAGACGACTTTACATGGAGACGGTTTTAAGGAATGTCTCTACCGGTGTCATTTCAATCGATGCTGCGGGGTTTATTTCTACCATCAACAAGTCAGCAGAAAAGATGCTTGAGTTCAAAGGGGAACAGGTGTTAAATCAAAGCTACAAAAGGATTCTAAGCCCTGAACACCTAAAATTGGCTGGAGACCTTCTGGAAAAACTGGAGAATAGCCCCGGGAACTCGGTGGAAAGACCTGTTAGGGTCACCATCGATAAGGCCGCCCGAACCTTCATGGTCCACGTCACAGCCCTCAAGGACGACAAGGATCGTTACATGGGAATGGTCGTTGTTTTTGATGACCTTACGGAGATCGAGAAGGCCCAAAGGATGGCAGCCTGGCGTGAGGTAGCGCGACGTATTGCCCATGAGGTGAAAAACCCGCTCACCCCTATTAAACTTTCTGCGCAAAGACTCAGGCGGAAGTATGGTGGCGAAATTGTAAGCGACAATTCTGTTTTCATGGAATGTACCCAGACCATCATCGATCAAGTAGATCAGATAAGAAACCTCGTGAACGAGTTTTCCGCCTTTGCCAGGCTCCCTGCATCAAGCCCTGAGCCGTGCCAGTTGCTCGAGACTGTTGAAGATGCTGTGTCACTTTACCGGGAAGCACGGCCTGACATCTTATTTGAGATCTATTCGGAGCCGGAGATTCCACAGCTTAATCTAGACCGACAGCAGATGAAACGTGTCATGATCAACCTGATTGACAATTCCGTTGCAGCCATGGACGGGAAGGGAGCCATTGGCGTGGCATTGAGCTTTGATCCGATTCTCAAGATTGTGCGACTGGAGGTCAGTGACACAGGAACGGGGATACCACCAGAAGATAGGATTCGGCTCTTTGAACCCTATTTTTCTACCAAGAAGACCGGCATGGGATTGGGACTTTCTATTGTCAGCGCCATCATTGAAGACCACAATGGATTCATCCGGGTCCAGGACAATCAACCAAAGGGAACGAAATTTATTGTGGAATTGCCGGCATAATTGATTGACGATTTATGATTGACGATTGACCGTGGAGAAGTGAGCTAAAGTGCCCTATAGAGTCAATTGGTTGAGTGGTCGATTGGTTGAGTGGTTACCGACTTAACTACTCAACTACTTAACAACTCAACCAATAACTTTAGGCACTCCGTTATTGGCTTTGACTATTGGCTATTGAAAGACTCAATATTGATGACTTCGTAAAAAGTCATTAAATCGACGGCAAAGTAAAAAGTTCATATGCAAGGCGTGCGAATCTTGAGGAATGAGGCGTACTTATTGTACGTCGCAATGACGAAAGATGAAGCACAACGCCG
>JAUWXF010000290.1 GCA_030616475.1 Desulfobacterales bacterium | reverse complement strand
GTCTTTATGTTTTGGTCATTGATATTTTTGTCATTCGAATTTGTTTCGAATTTCGACCTGCCCGCCATTGCCAGAGATGCCGGCACATAAGCTGAATGCTGTCTCAGGCGTTGGCAGGCGGGTATTCGAATTTCGGGTTTCCCCGTCTCTGACAGATGGATGAAATGTATGTACTTCTGCGATATTTCATTTTGCCATTGCAGGATGCAGAATTCGTGGGACGGGGTACTAATCCTGGTTCGGCTGGGAAAAGGCAGCCTTCGGAAATGAGGACCCGTAGGTGTCCTGAACAAGCTTTATCACGTCTGTCGTCGTCGGCTGTTTAAGCGCCTCCTCCAAGAACAGCTTTGATTCCTTCAGAGATATCATCCGTACCAACATCTTTATTGCAGGAATCGATATGGGATTCATGCTAATGGCATCGAGCTCCATGCCGAGAAGCACAGGTAGATTGACAGGGTCTCCCGCCATCTCGCCACACATATAAACCTGGATGCCCGCTTCCTTGCCGGCCTCTACCACACGCTGGACCATGCGCAATACTGCGGGATGAAGCGGCTGATAAAGATGGGCCACCTGCTTGTTGACCCGATCTATGGCCAGAGAGTACTGGATCAAATCGTTGGTACCGATGCTGAAAAAATCGACCTCCCTGGCCAGGATATCGGCCATAATCACAGCCGAGGGGACCTCGATCATGGCCCCAACTTCAATGTTTGCCCTAAAGGGTATCCTATCTTTCTCCAGGGACTCTGCCGTCTGGTTCAGCATCCGTTTGGCCTGAACGATCTCGTCTACCTCGGAAATCATAGGAAACATAATGCGGACATTCCCCAAATTGGCCGCTCTCAGGATGGCCCGCAGTTGGGTCTCAAAGATCTCCGGCGACCGGAGGCTGAATCTGATGGCCCGAAGCCCTAATGCCGGGTTCATCTCTTCAGCCAATTGCAGGCCGCTGGCAAACTTGTCCCCGCCAATGTCCAGTGTGCGTATGGTGACCGTGCTAGGGGCCATGATTTCAGCCACGTCCCTGTAATTATCAAAAAGCTCCTGCTCCGATGGGGGGGTTGGTCGATTCAGGTAAAGAAACTCGGTCCGATACAAACCAACACCGTCCCCACCATGGTCAATGACCGAGACCACCTCTTCCAACACTTCAATATTGGCCATGACGCTCAAGTGGAACCCATCCGTGGTTTCTGCCGGCAGATGACTGGACCTGGTAATCATGGCCTGATACTGTTCAAACAGGTCCTTGCGTTCTTGATAACGGGCGAGGGTCTCCTCATCCGGATCAACGATCACAACACCGGCGCTCCCGTCCACAATGATAAGGTCACCGGTCTTAATGAGCTCTGTACCATTCTCCAATCCCAGTACGGCCGGGATTTCAAGGGATCTGGCAATGATGCCGGTATGGGAGGTTTGGCCGCCCAGATCTGTCAAAAAGGCCTTTACTTTCTCCAATGGCATCTGCGTTGTCTCTGCAGGAGATAGGTCGTGCGCTACGATAATGACCCGTTTGTCGATATAAGAAATGTTGGAATGCCCGGTGCCAAGCAAGTTTTCCAGGATGAGCTTGGAGATATGCGCAATATCCGAGGCCCTCTCTCGAAAATAGGGGTCCGGCATCTTCTTGAAGATCGACTTGACCTTGTCTACAACTATTTTTACGGCCCATTCTGCATTCACGTTTTCCTGCTCAATATGCTCAATGGTCCCGTTATAGATCATCTTGTCCTTCAGGAGCATCATATGGGCATGGAGGATATAGGTATGATCCCTTAATTCCTCCGGTACTTCCTCGATGACACTTTGAAGCTGTTTCTGGGCCTTCTTGACTCCCTGCTTGAAGCGCCTTACTTCGGCAGGGATATTTTTTGGCTCGACAAAACGTTTTTCTACAACATCAACATCTTCCTGCTCCACCAGATAGGCCTTGCCAATTGCAATACCAGGGGATCCGGCGATGCCCTGAAGCGTCAAGTTGAGCGAAGGCTTCACTGCGTGTCTTACTGTGGTATCAGACATCCCTACAATTCTCCAAAACCGGTCTCAATCAGTCGAACAATGCGGTTCAATACCTTTACGTCGCCAGGAGCGGTTATCTTGACCACCACCTCCGTGCCACAGGGACAATAAAGGGCCATAACGTCAAGAATGCTTTTTGCGTCCACCTCCTGACCATCCCTCACGATATATACCTCAGAGCGTGCCCCCTCGGCCAATCGAGCAATCTTGCCCGCAGCATGGGCATGTAGCCCGAGTTCATTTGGAATAATGACCTTTCGGGTTAATTTCATATTGAAGATTGTCGATTGAAGATTGTCGATTTGTTTGGGATCCTTCATTTTCGCCATAAAGTAGTTTACACCTATTGACCAGTGTTCAGGTTTCAGTGTTCAGGTTTCAGGTCTTGCGTTTTCAGTTTCTGACACCTGACACCTGACACCTGGTGCCTGGTTTCAGTGTTCAGGTTTCAGACCCGCCTGCCAACGCCTGGGTCACACCGAGGTTACAATGCCCGCATACACGGCAATGGCGGGCAGGTCT
>JAUWXF010000069.1 GCA_030616475.1 Desulfobacterales bacterium | reverse complement strand
ATCCCACCGCCTTTTTTAACGTCCTGAAATTTCTATCCGCCTGCGCCTGTCCGCCTCTGGCGGAGCGTAAGATCATAAGTCTCTTATTCTCCTGCCTGCTGTTGAGAAGCTTCCTCAAATTTGATTGGGATAGGCAATATCTATTTTCTCTCTGCTTTACGTATCGGAAAACCTTGCCCAAAACTTGAGGATCTTTAGGCCAAACTGAGATACAGCAAGATGCCTGCCAAACAGATCCGAACCAAAAAACCCCCCCTCCCTTTTCAGGCCTCCGTCCGCCTGAGGTGGACTACGCCTCGGAGAGAAGCGGGGTTTTGGTTTGAGGTTTACCCCGTTAGGGGCACTGACAATCACGCATCTAATCGGGTTATCTCTTCATAAGGCAAAATCTTTCCACTATCAGGCGCTGAGGCCGTATAACCACCAATTACCGCAAAAATCGGTTTGAGTGTTTGGCTGGTAGGATCCACATCTACACCAAAGTTCTCCAAAGCGGTCACGCCCAGGAGATACAAAGATTCCTTGGGAGCAAAGATTACCGGGCATGTTATTTGCCCTTCAAGGCCCTGAATCGAGAATAGTGCTTCCCCCAACAGTCGCCTTTCCCGTCGTCCATCGGCGAGGATTAAGTCACGCCCGTGTATAGGCTCGATACCTATTGCTTCCAAACGATCTTCTGGTACAAACGTGTATAAGGCACCAGTGTCCACCCAGAATTTTTCGGAGAACCACCGACCCGGGTCCTTGGGATTGGTCAGTGTCACGTCAACCTTAAACATTCCCATATCCTTTTCCACTCTTCAAAACCGCTTCAAAGTCCTGCCCCAGCACTTATGATCCGCGAATAACATCCTTTTATTTCTTGTCACAATTAGAGCTAGACTGTCAAGCTTTCTCATTAGAAGCAGCCCAGTACCTCCCCAAAACCCCGCCTCCCTTTCAGGCCTCCGACCTCTGGCCCGTAAGAGCCTACGCCTCGGAGAGAAGCGCGGTTTTGCTTTGAAGCACTACCTGCGGTGCCATGTTCGCCTGCGCCAGCATCGCAGTACCGGCCTGGAGCAGGATCTGGTTCTTGGTGAACACAGTCATCTCTGCCGCCATATCTACATCACGGATGACCGATTCTGCCGCCTGCACGTTTTCAATGGTCGCGGCAAGGTTGGCCGCATGATAGCCAATCTGGTTCATCACCGCACCGATATCACCGCGCACGGTATTCAGCGTGCCGATAGCAGTGGCTATTAGGCCCATAGCAGTTTGGGCGTCAGTGGCAGCAAGAAAACTGATACAGGTGCCGACCCCTCCTTGGTATGCCCTAACTGTGACCAACCCCTAACACTTGTCGGTGCTTTTTTTGGAAACTGGAACGAACTCCAGTATCTTTTTGATAGAGCAGGCAAAGACTCTACCATTCCACCTGCTTTATTGCGACCAGGATAGCCCCTACGGGGCTTGGAATATTGGAATACTGGCATGGAGAACTCGTAAGAATTGATCCCAAAACCCTTGATCCAAACACAGAAGTTATGCGTTCTTAACCCAATATTCCAATATTCCAACATTCCATTATTCCATGAAGGTAGCGAAAGCCTACTGTCGCCAAAAGACTAATGAATACAACAGATTGTACAAATTCCGAGACGTTCGTTATTAGATGTTGATGCGAAAGAGATTCGGTTCAACGACGTTTTCTTCAAAGAATGGATTAAGAAAAGGATGGTTTGATGCGAACATAAAGTCAACGTATCTTATTAACCGTTCTCTATCTTCCGGCAGCAGCTCCATGTCTTCTTTGCTCCTTAGACCTCCAATATCCCTCAACCCACTGCCTGAAATCTATAGCTTCGGATGTAATCCTTAAAAGAAAGTCCATATAGAGACTACGGTCCTTTATGATAATCGGAAGACCTCTAAGGGCACTATCCGCGACGGTCGCAGCAGCCCTATTGAGAACCAGGAGGTCAACATCCTTTTCAACAATCCTCTCAATCTCTAACCATATCTGTCCTTCACCATCATATTGAGAGTCTGTGCTTTCCCACTCCAGGATATTGTTTTCAGGTTTAAAATAGACGGCTATATCAATATCCGACTCAGTTCCCTCATGACCTTTTGCCCAGGAGCCAAAAAGAAAAGCCATAACAATATCGTCTCTCTTCTCGAAGTAATTTCTAAGTTTGTCCACAATTCTATTTGCGATTTCTTTCAATCTAGTCCCTCCACTCTGGAATACGCAGTAAGTTCTTTCATACTCTTCCGAGCAACTTATTATAATCTTCGTGGCTACCGATCCAGATCCAGACGATGGTCTTATTGTATCGCTTTGCGAGAGCACGATAACGGTAGCCAATCTTTATTCGCCAAACATCAGGTCTAATCTCCTCAAACGCAAGTGATGGTGCAAACGGATTCTCCTTCAATAGCCTGTACGATTCACTTGCAACCCTGCGGATTTTTTCTGGTAAATCGTTGTAACATTTCCAAAACCGCTTTGTTGGTATAGATCTCAGGGCCACGGTTGAATGTCCTGGTCGTTTAAGGCTTCGTCTGCTTCACGGATGAGAAAATCGAGCTTGCCCGCATCATAGTCACTGGCAATCTGACGATCCCAATCATCCCAACGCAGTTGATTAACTAACGAACAAATTTCGCTGAGTTCGTCAGGGTTCAGCTTTTGAATAGCATCTTTAATTTCTGCCATAGTCATAGGGAGCCCCCTTTTCCTTACCTCGCCATTCTACCAGCCTTATGATATTGAAACGGCTGTCTACTTTTCTAATGTTATTCACAGAGAATACGGTATAAATATCGAAGGCATGTCTGAACTCGTTATATCGGATTGTATTTCCCTAAAGTGCTATTTTTTACAATGATAACAAACACAATAACAATAGTGCTGACACTTGTCAATCACCAAAAATCCTATTTATCCCACTTCGATTTTTCCTTCAGCAAAAAGTGCTTCGCCTTTTTCAATTTCTTCTTTGTAATCCATAAACAAATCCTAACCGGGACAAGCCGGAAAAAAAAAGGAACTAATCACGAAAACACGAAAGTACGAAAGCACGAAAAGGCGGGGAGGGGTCACAACATTCTACAGAAGCATATTGAGCCCCGCTCTCTTTGCTTATTTCCTCAAAATTTTCCCTTTGACAAAGGGTACCTCGCCCTATTTTGGCCTGTCCTGTGTAATCCGGCACATCCTTGGTCACCCCCGCCCCCGCCTGCCATCACCTGGCACAGTATACAGCTTATACGCCGGCATGCATGGCAATGGCGGGCAGGTGCTACTGCGAGCTCGCCCGCCCGCCAAGCCAACCCGGCATTCGCCTGAGGCGCAGCAGATGGCGGACGGGCAAGGCGAGGCGGCCTGGGGCACGAGCGGGGAGGACAGCACCCGCACCAATAAAGGCATATCTACCGATATACGCAAAAGTCATGCCTAAAGTAGGCTTTGATATTTTTATCTTGAAATATGAATATGGCGGTGTTATTATGTATCCATAAGAAAGGAGAATAACATAATGAAACGAACAACCATAATGTTACCTGATCATTTAAAGACGCGGGCCCATCATCGTGCAAGTGGTATGGGAATCTCTCTTGGAGAACTCGTTCGAGAGGCTTTAGAAGCCATTTTGGGCCATTCAGATGATGAAAAGTTCACTGAAGATCCGCTATTCGCTGACGATGCTGTTTATGGCGGCAGAGCACCAAAGGATCTGGCCCGAAATCATGACCAATACCTATACGGAGAAAAATAGTGATCTACATTGATACTGGTGCTTTTCTGGCTCGGTATATAAAGCGTGACCAATATCATCAGCAAGCCGTAGAATTCTGGAATCAACTTCGTAAGACACGTGAACGCTGCTTTACCAGCAATTTTGTCCTAGATGAAACCTTTACACTTCTAGGACGTCGTGCTGGATATAAATTTGCAATCCAAAGAGCACGAAATATATATTTATCAAAAAAACTCACTATCTTGCGGCCCACACATGAAGATGAACTGATGGCTCTTGACATTTGGGATAAATATGCCGATCAAGAGCTTAGTTTTACCGACTGTATTTCCTTTACTTTCATGCGAAAAAACAAGATCAAGCGAGTATTTTCCTTTGATTCTCATTTTAATTGGGCTGGATTCCATTTATTACCTGAATTGGGGACATAGATGGCTCACATACATATTGCCGCCGGTCAGGAAGTATACCAAAATGGCCGGTTTAAGAGTAGTCCATTATGGAGCCAAGGCATAGATAACCGTGATCGCTTTCACAAAAGCACAAGATTCAATATTGGACTTTGTCTCAGCAATAGAGTGGTTGCCTGTATGATGTGATTAAGATTGTACTACTTTTGTTTTCTTCTATAACTTGACCCTCCCAAAATAAGGACCTCCGAGTTGTTAACGAGTCGGTCTGCAATCGTTGTGGCTACAGTGGTTGAATCGAACACGTTTCCCCATTTAGCAAAAGGCAGGTTTGTAGTCAATAATGTTGACTTTACCTGGTGCCCTGCGCTGATGACCTGGAAGAAAAGGTGTGAGCCCTGTCGGCCCAGAGAGAGATATCCTAGCTCGTCGCAAATTAGGAGTGCCGGAGATTGATAATAATGGAGCTTTTTCAGGAGCGAGTGGTCAGCTTCTGCAGCGATGAGATGATTGATCATATCAATGGCGGTGGTAAATAGGACCTTTATGTTGGCATTGCATGCGGCGTAGGCGATGCATTTTGCCAGGAAGGTTTTTCCTGTGCCGGGGTTTCCGATCAAAATCACATCCTTATACTCTCTGATAAAGTCCAGGTTTGAAAGGTTGAGGATTTGAGTTTTTTGATCCTTTCTTGATTTGTGGTGGTTGAAGTCGAACTGGTCGATGGTCATTTTTTCATTCAACTTGGATTGTTGGAATCTGAGCTTAATAGCATTTTGCCAGCGATGCTCTAACTGCAAGCCAGCAAGCTGGTTGAGGATGAATAAGGAGTCGCGATTTTTCTGGTTAGCCTCCTTAAGGACGGCTTCAAGGTGATGGGCCATGACCTTAAGTCGGAGATCAATGAGTTTTTCCTTGAGGCGATCTAAATCTGTCACAGTTTTTTTCTCCTTTTGATGACGAAGGCATCGTATTCGGCTAAGGAGGGTTCTTGCAGTCGGATATGATTAAGATCTTTCTGTTTGATCTTGACGGGAGGATGATTTTTCTTGGGAGTCATCTCCTAATAGAGGATGTTTTCGATATAGTGGGCGCCATAGGCATTGTGTAAGGTGGCTCGCTTGATGGCTTCAATCAATGCATAGGAGCCGTATTCATCTTTGAGGGCGAGGAGTTTTTAAAGGTTCTTTTTGATGGGTTGATTTGTCGCGGCAAGACGTTCTAGATAAGTTTTAGCGGCCTCTCCCAGACTGATGAAGGCACTGACTTGCTCTGAGCGCCAGAGTTTGCGTTTTTGTTTTAGGGCGGCTTCTTTATGTGCCGGCAGTTCAATACGCTCTTTGCGTTTATAGCAGCGGGCATGTTTGGCAATGGATTTTTCGTTAAGGTAAACGGTCAGGTTATGGTGGTCGGCTTTAACTGTGACCTGTTTACCGATGGCCCAGGAGAAGAAGGGGGACGGGCATGCGTTCATGCGTTTCCTTCGACAGCGGGAATCAGATGTTTTTCTGGTTTTTCTGTCGGATTCGAAGGCCTTCTCCATGGGGTTCACTCATGTTCACTCAATATAATTTTCGTATTAAAACCAACATGTTTCTTTCTTGACATTTTCACTCAAGTTCACTGGAATTCCCGCACGTGGTTAGCAGTAGGTTAGAAGTGCTGTTCTCTGTTTTTTGTGCTTGCCTTCCACTGTAACTAGTTTTAGTTGCACCATGTTTTGCAGGCCTATTACCACAAACTCAAGGATAGAGATGGTTTGTGGTGTCCCTAGGTCCCGCAGGTTGTTCAGTTCCACCGAAAAGTTGACTCCGTTCAGAAAAACTCTTGGGCGGATATTGGGGACGTATTAAACTATTAAACTTGATTTACACCTTGGGATGTCTTATTCGACCTGGATGCCGAGAAAATCACGAATAGATGCTCCGGGAGCCCTGCATCATATTATCGCCAGAGGGATCGAGAGGAGACGAATATTTGAGAACAATGCTGACAGGGATAATTTCTTGAGCCGACTCGGTGATATCCTCTCAGATACCAAAACAGCCTGCTATGCATGGGCTGCTGGCCGGCATCATAAAACTGTGCAGGCACGGAGCCTTTTGTGTTACTGGGCAGTCAGGGAATTGGGGGTCTCAATGGCATCGCTTTCCCGCCGGCTGAATATATCAGTAACAGCGATTAGCAAATCGGTAGTCCGAGGCGAGAGGCTGGCAATGACCCAAAAATACTCGCTGCTTGAAACATAAGTTGATAAGTTTAATACGTCCCCTAGGCTTCGCCTAGACTTCGCTAAGACCAAGATCTCCTGCGTTGAATGAGGTCAACAAATGTTGGTCGAATAGTTGAGTGGTTGGATTGAAAACGAATCAACGACTTAACAACTCAACCAATCGACCACTCAACAACTCAACCAAAACGGAAAGATGTACTAGAGTCGAGGACGGCAGGGAGGTGGGTTTAGGAGTCGAGTCGAAGGGTGGGCAGTTTGAAGAACTTAATTCCCTCTTGTTTAAGCATTTCCTCTTCGGTCTCTGTACTGGTTCCCCTGATATTGCGCTTCTCGGTGACATCGTAGTGCATCTTTAATGCCTCCGGGGCGAAATTCGCTCCCACATCTTCAAAATTGTTTTCCAGGAACTCCAGAGCCTTCTCGATCGTCGCCCGGTCTTCAGGCTTGTCGTCGTCCTTTTGTGAGGTGGTTGAACCTGACTTGATGGAAAACCTTGAAGGAACCGCTGCAACCGAGGTGTCACTGCATACGGGGCAGACTATCAGCTTTTTCCTGCCCTGATCCTCGTAGGCCTTTCGGTCTCCAAACCATCCTTCGAAGGTATGGCCATTGGCGCATTGTAAGTCGTAGACAATCATAATGCTATTCGATTGATTTCAAAAGAAATTATTGACAAGAGCGGGATTATTTAATAGTGTACCACAAACATGATCGACCTTGCAACTCTTACTCGATATGGGGCATTGTTAAAACCATGAAACCTGGTGTTCTATTTTTTCTCTGTTTTTTTGTAATGGTGATACCTGCGCATTCGGAGACCTCGTACATAACAGATGACATACGGGTGATGCTTCGAAGCGATGCAGGCATGGACCGCAGAATTGTTGCCATGCCAAAGTCCGGGACTCGGGTTGAGGTGCTGGAAGAACTGGAAAATGGCTGGTCCAGGGTACGGCTTCCCAATGAGAAAGAAGGGTGGTTGTTGACCCGCTATTTGAGCGCGGGGCCGCCCAGCAAGGAGGTCATCGCCAAGCTGAAGAGTGAAAACGAAGTCTTGAAGCAGCAGGCAAAAACCTTGATTGAGGAAAACGTTCGTCTCAAGAGAGAACGAAACGACTTCCAGAAAGCCCTGTCTAAGCAGACAAAGACCGTTGAGACCCTGAGCAAGTCCTATGAAACCCTTAAGAGCGGGTCTTCAGAATACCTGTCCATGAAGGCTTCCTATGATAAGGCCTCCGAGGATCTCGCAACAAAAACCAAGCGGCAGGCAGAACTTGAAGAGGAACTGAGAGCCCTTCAAGAGACTCAAACCCTACGATGGTTTGTGGGTGGAGCTGCTGTCCTTTTTGTAGGGCTCATCGTTGGATTTATGGCTCGACGTCCCAGGCGGCGGCCATCACTGCTGTGATGGAATACAAGATTGATTTTCTGGTCATTGGCACCGGGATTGCCGGTCTGAGCTTTGCCTTGAAGGTGGCCGAATACGGGCGGGTGGCTATCGTAACCAAGAAAGAGGCCATGGAGACCAGCACGAATTATGCCCAGGGTGGTATCGCCTCGGTCTTTGGCCAGTACGATTCCTTTGATCTTCATATTCGAGACACCCTGGAGGCCGGTGACGGGCTATGCAACAAAGGTGTTGTGGAAATCGTCGTAAAGAGCGGTCCGGAACGGATCCGGGAACTCATGGACTGGGGGGTTGAGTTCACGCAGGACAGGGCAGGCGACCTAGAACTTGATCTCGGTCTGGAGGGGGGGCATTCACAGAAAAGGATCGTCCATGCCGGGGATTTCACCGGTCATGCCATCGAACAGGCCCTGGTAGATCGCGCTCGCAACCACAAGCAGATCGACATCTTTGAAAACCACATTGCAGTGGACCTGATCACCTATTCCACGAGGATGAAGCGGGGGCTTGTGACTGCAGCACATGAGGACCTGTGCTGCGGTGCCTACGTGCTGGAGACCGAAACCAATGAGGTTCATACCTTTAATGCGAAGATTACAGTTCTGGCCACCGGCGGGGCCGGTAAGGTCTATCTCTACACAAGCAATCCGGATATAGCTACAGGCGACGGGATTGCCATGGCGTACCGGGCAGGGGCCCTGGTGGCAAACCTGGAGTTTGTGCAGTTTCATCCCACATGCCTTTATCATCCCGAGGCCAAGAACTTTCTTATATCCGAGGCGGTGAGGGGGGAAGGCGGGGTGCTGATCGATGCGCGGGGCCGCGCCTTCATGGGAGAATACGACCCCAAGAAAGACCTGGCGTGCCGGGACGTTGTGGCCCGCGCGATTGACAGTGAGCTGAAAAAGACTGGGGACGACTGTGTGTTTCTGGACATCACCCACAAAGAGCCTGACTCTGTGCGGGACCGTTTCCCAAACATTTATCAGAGGTGCCTTTCCCTTGGCATAGACATGACCAGGGAGCCCATCCCCGTAGTTCCGGCAGCACATTACATGTGCGGCGGGGTGCTGGTAGACGTGGACGGCAAGACCGACATAGAAAGGCTCTATGCCGTGGGCGAGACAGCGTGCACGGGGCTCCATGGCGCTAACCGCCTTGCCAGCAACTCCCTTCTTGAGGCAGTGGTCTATGCCCACCGGTCGGCCCAGCAGGCTGTGAATGACTTGGAGACAATCAATGCCGAGATTTGTCGTGACCTGCCCCCGTGGGATCCAATGGGCACCACAGACAGTGATGAGGCGATCGTGGTTGCCCACAACTGGGACGAGATCCGACGGTGCATGTGGAACTACATGGGGATCGTGCGCTCCAACAAGCGACTGTTACGCGCCCGAAACCGCATTGAAACCATCCAGAAAGAGATCCATGAGTACTATTGGGATTTCAAAATCACCTCTGATTTGATCGAGCTACGTAACATCGCCATGTTAGCCGATCTCATCATCCAGAGTGCCATGTTGAGGAAGGAGAGCCGCGGTCTGCATTATAATATCAAGTACCCTGAAAAGGATGATAAGTTGTGGCTCAAGGATACCATACTGCGGCGGCCCTTTGTAGGATGAGGGGATCCTAAATCTTCAATGTAGGCCCGGCCCTGGCTATCTCGGCTGGGGCGTCCGGGAAATTCTGCTCGAAGTTTTTAGTGAAATGAGCGGCCAGTTCTCTGGACTTGTCTCGGTATTCAGCCACGTTTCCCCATGTCTTCCATGGTCTGAGCATGAGGGGGTCCGGTATGCCGGAGCAACTGGTGATCATTTCAAGGCCGAGGTCTTCGTGTCGTTCCGTCTGTGCATACTCCAGTTCCCCTCGGATGGCTGCCGCGATCATCTCTCGGCTGTGAACGATATTGATTCTGTGACCTTTACCAAAGGGGCCTTCTGTCCACCCGGTGTTTACGAGATAAACCCTGGTGTTATGCTTTCTCAGGCGTTTGCCTAAAAGCTCAGCATAGGTCAGAAGCTTCAAGGGCATGAAGGGGAGGCCAAAGCATGGGGAAAAGGTTGGCACCGGTTTTTTAATCCCCACCTCGGTTCCTGCTAACTTGCTTGTGTAACCGGACAGGAACTGATACATGGCCTGCTCAGGCGTGAGCCTGCAAATCGGTGGCATTACCCCAGAGGCATCAGCGGTCAAGAAGAACATGACCTTTGGGTGTTCTCCCACGCCGGTGAAACTCACATTCTCTATATACTTGCACGGATAGGCAGCCCTGGTATTTTCGGTAATGGAGGCGTCTTCAAGGTCCAGAGCCCCATCTTTGACGACCACATTTTCAGCTAAGGCCCCAAATTTTCTCACGGCACTCCAGATATCCCGCTCTTTGACCCGATCCAGCCTGATCAGTTTTGCATAACAGCCGCCTTCAAAGTTAAAGATACCGTAAGGGGACCAGCCGTGTTCATCGTCGCCAATGAGTTTGCGGTGAGGGTCAGCCGACAGCGATGTCTTGCCAGTACCGGACAGCCCGAAGAACAGGGCCACAGCCCCATCTTCTCCTTTGTTGGCGCCACAGTGCATGGGAAACACGTCCATGAAGGGCAGCAGGTAGTTGAGCAGGGCAAAAACAGCCTTTTTGGCCTCACCACAGTAACATAGCCCCCCCACGAAGATTGTTTGATTCAAACAGTCAATGATACCGAATCCATTTGAATTGAGACCGTATTTCTTGGGCTCTCGAACCCTGAATCCGGGTGCAAAAATGACATGGATCGGTTTGTTCGGGATCTCTTTGGTTGTGGCGGGAAGGTCCCGGAATACGTTGTTGGCAAACAGGGCGTACGTAGGGGATTCTGTCACAAAGTGTAATGGAAATCCGTACATGCGGTCCGCACAGACCAGTCGGTGTTGCAGGTACAGCACAGGTTGTGCGCTCAGGTACTTGGTGATTTGCTTATACAGCCGAAGTGCTACCTTAGGTTCGATCGGCTGATTGATGGGCTTTTTTGACTTGGCATCCTGGATTTGCCAATCGATATTGTCATGGATTTCAGGATGGTCCACTATGTATCGATCCTGAGGGGACCTGCCCGTGTGCCTGCCAGGGCCGTACTTCGGGTGGTCCTCTCTGGTTTTAATGACTAGGGTGCCCCTGCGACTCAGTTCGCCCTCGCCTGTTCTGACCGCGTGGGTGACAAGGCTCCCAACATCCAGATCAGCAAAAATCTTGGCCTTTGTCTCAATTCCGAGCTCCCTTATGTTGAATCGTTTTCTTTGCATGAATCAAATCTCCTTACCTCATAATTGAACGTTTCGAAATTTCTACAACTTCTTGAAATCAGGAAGCTTTTGGTGGCAGTCAATTCATTCCATCCACATGGAGTGTTGGAGTAGTGGAGTAGTGGGTGGTAAAAGCGGAAAAAGTATTCTTTCGTTCCTCTAAACCCATCACTCCAGTACTCCATTGCTCCAATACTCCAATTGCGGCCTCCGGCCCGTGGGGCCTGGGCCCCGGAGGGAGCAAAGCGGAGCCAAGTTCGTAAGATTAGATAACACAGTGAATAGCACAAATCAACTGAAAGGCACCGAATTATGTTTTGCCATTGGCAAAAGAGAATATCTGGAGTAAGATAGAGAAAACCGTCTGGCAGGTGAGCAATCAGCGATCAGCTTGGAACCTTTATATGGTCCCTTAAATGCAACAGACAGTAAATGTTTAGGGCGAGCCCTAAACGTAAGCAGCACTTCAGAGTGAGGCAAATAGAATGATTGAATCCGATTATTTGAAAGAGAGTGAGGAGCTTATACAAAAACTCAGGCAAATACCCACTCTAAAGTCTTTTGATGATAAGGACCTTAAAGGGGTATTGAAGTTAAGCAAGATAAGGAAATATGAACCGGGGGAGTTGATCCTTGAAGAAGGGCAGTATGATAATTGGGTATACTTTCTTGTCTCCGGCAAAGTGAGAATAGTAAAAGGCGATAAAGAACTCAGTGTTCTGGATCGCAGAGGCGATATTTTCGGTGAAATGGGCGTAATAAATGGTTCGGCCAGATCGGCTTCCGTATACGCTGTTGACGAGACCGTTTGTCTGTCAACAGACGCCTCTTATGCGGACAGGTTATCAGGCAAGGATAGGGTTTCCTTCTGCTGTGTTTTGTACCAGGTATTTGCCGAGATTTTGGCCAGTCGCTTGAGGTTAACAAGCGATGAAGTGATCAGAGCAAGGGAAGAGATTGCAGGGCTAAAAGCCCAACTTGGTAAATAGACAGATTTTCCTCCCTGCAGTTCAAGCCAAAGATAGTCTGCACCCTGCAAGTTGAAAGCCCCTTACTCCATTCCTCCCGGTCACCACGATCTCATTTCTACGGCAGATTTTGTTTGTCATGATGAAGGAGGTAGGGCAGGCTACTCAAGCGCTACGAATTGGTCGGCGCGGTGGCCGACCCTACTAATAGCCGCGCACAGTATACCACCGAAGCGTAGCGCGTAATAGTTCAGCACCCATTGCTTTTCTTGTCATTTCGACCAAAGGGCCCGCCCTGGCGCGACAGGAGCCCGGGAACGTTCCGGCAAGTCAAGCCCGGTCTGGGCCAGGGAGAAATCTTTCAGCTTGGAACTGTACCCGCCTGCCGATGCCTGAGACAGCATTCAGCTTATGTGCCGGCACCCGCCTGACAGCGCCACGGTCGCCGAGCAACTGGAATGCTAGCACACATAGCAATGGCGGGCAGGTAGTTTCCGGGCAAGATTTCTCCCTGGCCCAGCCCCTGGCCCAGACCGGGTTTTTCTCTCCGGGGCATTCTCCAGGTTCTGTCGCGCCAGGGCGGGCAGGGCGGGCACATTCGTTCGAAATGACAATAGGGGCTGAACTATTAGCGTGACGCAAATGATGAAATGGCGACGTTTGACAATACATATCAGGTTGCTTATTTTATGTGAAAAACGGTAAGGGGAAAATTATGCGTTTTGATAAATTTACTATAAAGTCTCAGGAACTGATTCAAGGCGCCCAAGGCCTGGCGGGTCAATTGGGACATCAGCAGATCGAGCCGGAGCATCTCTTGAAGGTCATGCTGGAGCAGCCCGAGGGGATTGCTCGCTCCATTCTTCAGAAGCTGGGTGCATCGCCTGACGGGGTGTTGCATGAGGTTACGGATGCCGTCCAAAAGAAGCCCAGAGTGAGTGGGGCCGGCATGGGGGAGGCCTATATCTCTCCAACCACCAAAAAGGTCCTGGATGGAGCCTTTGCCGAAGCGGCCAAGATGAAGGATGAGTATGTGAGCATCGAGCACATCTTCGTGGCCATAACCGACGAGAAAGAAACGGATGCTGCCCGCATCCTGGCCGGCGCAGGGGTGACCCGTGAGACGATTCTGAAGGTCCTGGTGGATATACGGGGCACACAGCGGATTACCGATCCCAACCCTGAGGAAAAGTATCAAGCCTTACAAAGGTTCGGCCGGGACTTGACCGATCTTGCTCGCCTTGGAAAGCTTGACCCGGTGATCGGCAGGGACGAAGAGATCCGCCGTGTGGTTCAGGTCCTTTGTCGTCGCACCAAGAATAACCCGGTCCTCATCGGTGAGCCTGGTGTTGGCAAGACGGCCGTAGTGGAGGGCCTGGCCCAGCGTATTGTGAATGGGGATGTGTCCGAGACCCTAAAGGATCGTAGACTAATTGCCCTTGACATGGGTGCCCTGATTGCCGGCTCAAAATACCGGGGCGAATTCGAAGACCGCCTAAAGGCCGTCCTCAAAGAGGTGGAGGCTGCTGAGGGCGAAATTGTCATGTTCATTGATGAGCTCCACACCATGGTCGGGGCAGGGGCTGCTGAAGGCGCGGTGGATGCGTCAAATATGCTAAAGCCCGCTCTGGCCCGCGGCACCCTTCGATGTGTAGGGGCCACCACTATTAACGAGTACCGGAAGTATGTGGAAAAGGATGCGGCCCTGGAGCGGCGATTTCAGCCCGTCCTTGTTCAGGAACCCACAGTGGAAGACACCATCTCCATTCTGCGAGGCCTGAAAGAAAAATACGAGGTCCATCACGGTGTGCGAATCAAGGATTCTGCGATTGTGGGTGCAGCGACTCTATCTCAGCGTTATATATCGGATCGATTCCTTCCGGACAAGGCGATCGATCTGATTGATGAGGCCGCGTCCCGGCTCCGCATCGAGATCGACAGCATGCCGGCAGAGATCGACGAGGTCGAGCGTAGGGTCATCCAGGCCCAGATCGAACGGGAGGCCCTGAAGAAGGAGACCGACGAGGCCTCAAAGGAGCGCTTGGCCAAGCTTGAAAAAGACCTTGGAGCCATGAAGGAAAAGAGCCGGGAGATGAAGGCCCACTGGCAAAACGAAAAAGAGGCTATCCAGACGATTCGGAAGGCCAAAGAGGAGCTGGAGCGGGTGGGCATTGAGGAACAACAGGCAGAGCGAGACGGAAACCTGGCACGGGCCGCGGAACTCCGTTACGGGGTGACAAACGATTTAAAGAGACGGCTGGAAGAGGCCAAGCAGCGGCTTGCCGAACTTCAGACAGACCGCAAGATGCTCAAGGAAGAGGTGGATGACGAGGATGTGGCCGACGTGGTCTGCCTGTGGACTGGCATACCAGTATCCCGGATGATGGAAGGGGAGCTGGAAAAGCTCGTGCATATGGAGGAGCGGCTCGAAAAGCGGGTGGTCGGCCAGAACGAGGCCGTTGTGGCGGTCTCCGATGCGGTAAGACGGGCACGATCCGGCCTTCAGGACCCGAATCGGCCCATTGGTTCGTTTATCTTCATGGGGCCCACAGGGGTCGGCAAGACCGAACTGGCCAAGGCCCTGGCCGAGTTTATCTTTGACGACGAGCAGGCCATGGTCCGAATCGACATGTCCGAGTATATGGAAAAACATTCGGTCTCGAGATTGATCGGCGCACCTCCCGGATATGTGGGCTATGAGGAGGGCGGACATCTGACCGAGTCGGTCAGGCGTCGACCCTATTCGGTGATACTCTTTGATGAGATCGAAAAGGCCCATCCCGAGGTCTTTAATGCCCTCTTGCAGATCCTGGATGATGGCCGCATGACTGATGGTCATGGTAGAACCGTTGATTTCAAGAACGCCATCATTATCATGACCTCGAATGTGGGAAGCCATTGGATCCAGGAGTTAGGTGCAGACCAGCGGGAAGAGATGGAAAAGCGCGTCATGGAGGCCTTGCGGGCCAGTTTCAACCCGGAGTTTCTGAATCGAATCGATGACATCATCATCTTCCACAATCTCACACCCGAGCAGCTCAATGCCATTGTGGATATTCAGCTCAAGAGTGTGCAGCAGCGGCTTGAAGACCAACATCTGGCTCTTGAGCTTTCGGATGCAGCCAGGACCCTCCTGGCCCGGGAAGGTTATGATACGGTGTACGGGGCCCGCCCCTTGAAGCGGGCCATCCAGAAACATATTGAAAACCCATTGGCCATGGAGATACTCCAGGGGAATCTGGGTGAAGGGACTCACATCCTGGCTGATGTGAACGAAGGAAAGATCGTTTTCAAGTCATAAAATTGCTTTGCGATTTTATACAACGCGGCCGCGCTGTTCAAGATCGGATACTTTATGTTGACACAGGGCTGCGTCAAAGTTACATTGCGCGCAAGCACACAAATCCCCCTAAACCTGCCCGCCACCCGCCTGCCATCGCCAGGTACATGGGCAGGTTCAATGCCACCATGCGTGGCAATGGCGGGCAGGTTGCCATATGTGCCGGCACTGTAGCTCCGCTGCGAGCCAGGCGTTGGCACCTGCCCGCCATTGCCAATAAACAAAGTGCATGCCACACATGAGTTGCCAGGCGAGTGGCAGGCGGGGGCGGGTCCCCCTTTGATAAAGGGGGACTTTGCAGTACCCCCCTTTGGAAAACTGACCATGTCCCACATTTTCTGCTGAACACAAGGGGGGGACCGTGCTGATTTTTTGGCATGGTCGTATGCGGGCAAAATTTTAGCGAAGAAATGATCAGGAAGATACAGACGACGGTGGAAGTGGAACCGACGATTTCGCGTCGAAATCTTTCGTTGCGTGTGTGTGAATGGCTT
>JAUWXF010000205.1 GCA_030616475.1 Desulfobacterales bacterium | reverse complement strand
GACAATTATCATTCCGCTGCAAGCGGATTGGGTTTCATCACTTTCATCCCCGCCCGCCTCGCCTGAGCGTCTCGCGATGGCGGGCAGGAGGAAAGTGATGAAGACAAAGAAAATCATGATGATCCTGCCTGCCCCGTAGGTGGGAACCATCGTACTGGGGTTAATCCTGTCTGACATAAATTGTCTGCAAAAGCGGACGATGAATTCCTAAAATAAACAACCAAGATGCAATCTATTTTATGCACCCAGTAATAATGAAAACGTTAGCTACCACCTATAGCTCGGAATCTTATCCTCCTTCGATAAAACGAAACCATGACTGCAAGTAGTAGAAAGACAAACATAGTTACGGCGATTGTCGGGCCAAAATGAAGCGCCGAGTAGCTTACGCCCACCAGCGGCAGCAGGCTCCAGCGCACAAGCGTCCGCAGTATATCATGCCGGGCGATAAAGTCAGCTATCGGCGGTGAGTAGGTGTAGTAGAGATTCACGAAGATCCTGCCAGGGCTATTGGTAAGCAGGAAGCAATCGCGGAAATCCCGCAACACCTGGACGTGCGGCTCCATCAGCGACCCAAACGCCGCTGTAGCGATGAAGCAGCCACCGCCGCCACCGCCGCCACCAGCTGGCGGGGTGGGAGTAGGTTCGGGGGTAGAAGCTGCAGTACCAAGACCAGAAGGATCCTTTATGATCCCGTCTGCTGGATCATCGTCGTAAGGACCATTATCGGTAATATAAAGCGTGACCTCGGTTCTGTCATCATTGAATTCAGCTCCGTCGTCACCCGGTATAACGTCACGGCTAAAATCAATCCACCCAGTAGTTGAATTGTATTTGTACCACTTATATCCATCTGGTGCAGGACCTGGTAAATGAACGGTGACAACGGCAGTATCGCCAGCGTTCTTGACTTCAATCTCCATGTCGATCAAACCATAAATAAGATTCTTTGGCTTGTCTTCAGAGTCGGGTATGCTGTCAGGATCGACAGCACTCACAACCATACTCGTAATATTTGCGCTCCCAGCGTATTGCTTTTCACAATACCCACGTTCGTTTAACCCATTGACGTAATGTTGTTGAATCTCAGTGCCAGACAGTGCTCCATCATACACGGCGATCTCGTCTAAAGTGCCGCCAAAATGATACCCACCGCCTAAGTTTAGCCACCCTATGTTCAGCGCAGCCGTGACAGAATCAAAGCCCGCTGAGAAGATCGCGGGCGTCAAGCCCTCCTGGGCGCCGTCGACATAAATGCGAATCTCGTTCTCTGGGCCGTCTCTTACCGCTACAATGTGATGCCAGAATCCGTCCGTTAGAACTCTAGATCCCTTCACCACGTGGATGTCTCCTCCATCGTTATCTCCCAAGACAAACGCGGCTATGTCCCCCTCTCTTGCCACACCAACCCACCAGTGGAGCATAGTGTTGGGGTCGCCCTCGTCCCTGCCGATAATGACCTGGTTGGCTTCACTGACGTCACCGTCTCTTTTCATCCAGTATTCGATGGAGAAACTGTCGGTTGCGCCCCAGTCAAAGGAAGCATCTGCCGGCACGTCAATCCCCATGGTGCTGCCGTTGAACTCCTGGGCTCCGTTTACCTGTCCTGTGGAGTGAGTGGGGCAGTCACCAGGACACGCACCGTCATTGCCATTAATAATGTCAACGTATGCGAGGGCACCACTGGGCTCGTCCATATTCCAGTACGAGATCGTTTGGTCCGGACAAAGCAGTTCAGCCACGTTGACAAAAAAAGTTTGGGTGTCTGTTCCTGCCGAATGGCTGGCTTCAACCTTCACAGGATGAAGGCCTTTCTGTTCAGCAACCGGGGTCCATTCAATTAGGCCGGTGTCTTCGTCAATAGTCATATCGTCCGGGAATGTCGTCAGCGCGTACGTCGGTGCCGGGGTGAACGCATTCACGTCATAGGTGTACAGGCGATTGACGAATGCCTCTGTCACCGGCGTGGAGATTATTGATAAGGCGTCCAGAACCTCGAACCACAAGGCGGCCATCTTGGCGTAGCCAGCATCGTTGGGGTGAAAGCCGTCCTCATCCATGTCAGTTTCGTCGTAAACAAAGGCCGCATCATTTTCCATATCAACGATGACAATATTGTCGGGGTTAATAGGATCGTCGATACGCTCCTGAGCAATAGTAGCGACAGCCTCGTTGAAGAGTGTGGTTGCCAGAGCCTCGTCACTAAGGGGATTGCTACGATTGATGATAAGTGCCAGGATGACAGTAACCTCTGTACTATAGTCATCAATTTTATCCAATATTGCCTCGACTTCGGCGGCGACTCCAGCAGCGTCCAGGCCGTTACTAATATCATTTGTACCGACGTGAAGCAGCACAATGTCTGCCGGATTGTTCACAAGCCAACCATACACATTGTCTCTTATGTCATCAGCTTTCCAACCCCCATGCCCCTCATGGTCATTGTCAAAATCGGGCGGGCCATCCTGAAGGCTTCCGACGAAATCAACGGCATAGCCTGCCGAACTCAGCGACAGACGAAGGTCCAGCCGATAACCAGCATTATGAATGCTGCCATCGCCCTGAGTAATTGAGTCGCCAAGACACATAATCCTAACGGGGTCGTCAGCCTGAGCTGAACTCGTTAAAATAACAACAAGGGCCAGCGTACTCAGTAATAACAACGTAGACAAACGAATCATTAACCTATGGTAAGTCATCTTTTCTTCCCTCCTTGAACAGATATTAGTTCTAATATTCGTGTTTTTTCTGACAGAAAAATTCTTGATTCACCACAGAGGCACGGAGGGCACAGAGGTGATTATCTTTTTTGTCCAATCGGGAGGCGACGATTGGACAAAAGAGTTCATCCGCCTTGCGGCGGAGTTTTTCAATTGTGTCTGGATCATAAGACATGGTGCCAATCACCCTTGTCCGGCTGTGCCGGACTGATGGTTTTGATTTGCCGGTACCTGCCCCGTAGAATGTGAAGCTATTCACTGGGGTCTCCCGGCAAATCAAAAAAACGCAATCTCTCTGTGTCCTCTGTGTCTCCGTGGTTAGTTTTTCAACAGCATGTTACCGGTTCCAACTTCTCAAGAACCTGTTTGGTTCCGGCTTGTCCGGGTTACGTATATGTATTCTCTCTCACCGGGAAAACGGCTGGTCGCATTTACCCTGTGATATGAAAATACTATGCCAAACCAACTAGTGAGTGCCGACAAATAGGTCTTTTGGATTAATTTCCAAATAGTTAGCACACGTTGTGCGAAAAACCAGATCCATGCTATTTCGGTAAAATGGGTAAAAAAGGTTATACTTTTGGGAAAGAAACTGCCACTGTTGAGCAAAACATTGTACATTGAAAAAAGGCAGGGCCATTTTTCTGGCCCTGCTCTTGATGTTCTGGCCATTCAAGCGATAAAATCGCTTCGCGATCTTATACCACGCGGCTCTTCGCTGCTCCAAACAGGAAATGACGTTGTAACATTAGGTTTTTCTCAGCTTCCTCACGAATACTGCAAGACCGATGAGACCAGAGCCGAGAAGGAGCATGGTGGCGGGTTCAGGAACTGCAGATGGGGGATCGTTACCGCTGCCAGGGGACGTATCAGGGACTGTGCTTTTAGGTCCCTCCCCGACGTCATGCCTGCTTTGAATATCACGGTCGTACTCAGTGTAATGGTTCTCTGCAAGAAGGGTTGGAGACAAGGCGTCATTGAAATCAGAAGATGTCTCAGACTCCGTATTTGCGTTTGTCGTTGGACTCTGATCATCATCAGAGTTGTCTGTATCTCCGTTTCCGTTTGTCGTGGGATTCAAGTTATTGCCCTTTGCGCTTTGAGCGGGCCTTGAATCATGACCAAAGTTGGCCACCAGCAGCGTTGGGTTCGAGCCGTTACCGAGAAGTGTCCCGAAGCCTGTGCCGTCAAATCCATACAAGACCTCATGTCCGTCTGTATTTGTCGGGAAGGTATGAACACTGTTACCTTTGTATATGGGCTGGGTTGCGGTGCGCTTAAGGGCGTAAGAGAATACTGTGGCAAGAGTCGCTATTGCCACTATAAACAAAGACAACAGTCTTTTCTTGTCCATTAGTTTTTTCCAATTCATTGTTTTCCCCCGGTTTTTGTGTGGTTCATTATGCACGTATCATGTTCCATGATTTGCCACTCCATAGGAATTCGGTAGTGTCCGTTGTTCGTTGCCAACCCGCCTGCCACCCGCCTGCCGACGCCTGAGACAGCATTCAGCTTATGTGCCGGCACACGCCTGCCACCCGCCTGCCAGCGCCACGGTCGCCGGACAACTGCAATGCCAGCACACACGGCAATGGGGGGCAGGTCGCCACATACAGCGGGCACGTCAAATGCTAGCGTTTCTGGCAATGGCGGGCAGGTCGCCACGTAAGGCGCACAGCTCACATGCTAGCACCCGCCTGCCGACGCCTGAGACAGCATTGAGCTTATGTGCCGGCATTTCTGGCAATGGCGGGCAGGTGTCTGGCAATGGCGGGCAGGAACTGCAAAATACTGTAATATCTATATGAAAGGATCATGCCAAGCTAAGCAGTTTGTAAGCAGTTTGAAGATTTGTCTTTAATTTCCGGAGAGTTATCTTGTCCTGACCAATAGGCCGGATTGAAAATCTTGGTTATGAAGGCTATGTATTGTGAAATACAATGCCACTTTTGTGAAATATTATGCCACTATTGGGCAGTATTATGGATACGACAGGTGGGGATTTGGGGATTGAGGAATTTAGGAATTCGAAGGCCCCCTGCTTGTTGGACTATCATTCCCTATTTTGCTTTGGGCGTCAATTTGGATTTATAGCTTCTGAGATATTTTCTGAAGCCCTTGATCTGTTTTCTGGTTTCAGCAGCGAGTGCGTATACTTTATCGAATTGGTTATTGTCGATGTACTTACAATCTAAGGCACGATATAGTTGTGATTGTACTTCGCCGCATGACCTCTGAGCATAACCTAAGAAACGGAT
>JAUWXF010000298.1 GCA_030616475.1 Desulfobacterales bacterium | reverse complement strand
GAATACCCGCCTGCCAACGCCTGAGACAGCATTCAGCTTATGTGCCGGCATCTCTGGCAATGGCGGGCAGGTCGAAATTCGAAACAAATTCGAATGACAAAAATATCAATGACCAAAACATAAAGACACAGGGCTAAACTGCTTTTGTTTGTTTTGAATTTTGAACATTTGAATTTTGATATTGTTTGCGGCTTACGCCTTGAGAAGAGTACGGATTTCGGATTTCGATATTCGGATTTTCAAAGGTGCTGTCGTAATCTTGCAACATTTTGAGTTGCCAAAATGAGACCAAGAACTTTCGAGACACCATACTACTAGTATGATGCACGACATCAAGATTATATGCCAGAACCGCAAGGCCCGGCACGACTATTTTATCCTCGATGAGTATGAGGCGGGCATGGTGCTGTTAGGTACCGAGGTGAAGTCCTTGAGGCTTGGACGGGCCAATCTAAGGGATAGCTATGCCAGGGTTCGAGGCGGGGAAGTGTTTCTTTATAACATGCACATAGGTGCCTATCCTTTTGCAGCCTACGGAAATCATGATCCCCTACGCCCCAGGAAGCTTCTCCTGCACAAGCAGGAGATCAAACGTCTCCTGGGTAAAGTCAAAGAGAAGGGGCAGACCCTGATTCCCCTCCAGGTTTACTTCAGGGAGGGCAACGCGAAGGTCACCCTGGCCCTTGCCAAAGGAAAACGAAGATACGACAAGCGGCATGCCATCAGGAAGCGCGAGGAAAAGCGTGAATTGGACCGGGCTAAAAACTCACGGTGAGTGCCACATAGGGACCGGACATATCATAATCAAACATCAGATCATCCTCATCTATATCTATAACAAATGTTTTATAACCCCCGTGAATATCTATGAAGGGGAATGGGGTCCATGATATATCACCCATGACCTCATAAATCTTATTTCCTGAATAGCCGATGGCGGTCCCCCTTATTCTGGCCTCCAGAACATCAGCCAGTATTCCTACATGTAGGTTAAGGCCAAGCATGGGAATGGGGAGGGTGAAATCTTCTTTTTCATCAATTATAGTTCCTGTTGTAGTCTTGAGGCTGACATCACCCTCAAGATATTTGACATGGAAAACACCACCCAGAGAAAAACCGGCCAGTACATTTTCCAGATCCAAGAAATCGTATTGATAGTGAAAGTCAATCATCCTGTATTCAATAGAGGAATCTACTGTATAACCCACCTCGTATTCCTTTCCTTTAAATTCAATTTTCTCTGAAAGCGTCTTTCTGCCCGAATAGTCAATATCCGTATAAGCCAAAGAGAGATGATGGTTGCCAAGGCCAATAAAGGCCTCAACGGACGGATAATTCTCATCCTCAATTCCAAGGTCCGTATCAAAATCAATCTTTGTGCCTACACCGGCCTCTTCCACCTTTACGGTACCATCAAGTGACGGAAACCAGTAGTAGCCTCTTGCCCCGATCTCAAAAGCCGGTGATGATACTGGTAACAGCAGTACAGCCAACAACAAAAATAGAGATAGATAAGTCTTTTTCATCGGTCTCCTCCTTTTGTTAGAAAGTTTGTATCATTTTAGCCCTATGAAACAAACAGACCTGATAGGCTTCAACGGCGATCAAATTTTAACCTGTGTAACTGTCTGAGCGTATTAGTGAGCGTTAGGAAAGAACAGGCAGTTGCCAGATGTTTTTTCAGTTTGAACAAAACGCCAACCTTACCGGTTTTATTTAAGGAATTAGTTGTTCTTTCTTTACGCTCACTTGGACGTGAGTTTTACACAGGTTAAAATTTGATCGCCGTTGAAGCCGTGATCTTTTCAAAAGGTTAAAATTGTTGCGAAAGTTTTTTAGTCATTCAACCATATTTTTAAGATGGCTTATGGCTAATTGATGCTCCCCCTTGGCCTCACCTCAACATGCAAGATCAAGGCCAAAGTGAGCCGTAAATCAATGTCATTAACTTAAGCCCAAAATCTCCCCCTTTGGGGGGGATTTCTTGGGAGAGTTGAAAAATCCCCCTAAACCTGCTTTAAAAAGGGGGACTTTAAGGGAACGGCCCTTAAGTTAATGACATGGAGCCAAAAATGACAAGAAGTCACTTCTTTAGGCGTGTACGAAGATTGGCCTTGTGTGTCAAGGAAAAAGGGAGAGGTGCTGAATATGGACATCGAAGAGGTTTACTGTGGATGACAAGGTGTACATTGGGGAGAAGCCCCAACATGGACCTTAGTAATTATTCGTGGATGACATACCGAACATCTCTCAGTATGTCCACCAGCTACGGCTCTTTGATGAAGCATCTTCCAGTTGCCGCGATGATTGATCGGCTTGGTATTTTTGTGACAGCGGATGCAAAAGACTTCATTATGGCAATTAGCGCACGATTCCCGCTTTGCTAACGCCCTGATACCATGGCCCCTCATTCTCCAGAAACCCGTGTGATCCTGTGGGCGGTTTAGGTGATGG
>JAUWXF010000130.1 GCA_030616475.1 Desulfobacterales bacterium | reverse complement strand
TCCATTTGAAGCCAATGGTATTGCGGGATGTGGCCGGGGACATCGGGATGCACGAGTCCACCGTCAGTCGCGTTACCACGAACAAGTATGTCCATACCCCGCAGGGCATTTTTGAATTGAAGTTCTTCTTTAATAGTTCTATTAGTCGATTTGACGGAGAGGCGATTGCCTCGGCAAGTGTCAAGGAAAAGATTCGGCAGATTATGGAGTCTGAAGATCCCACGAAGCCATACAGTGACAAGAAGATGGTTGACATTTTGAGATCTTCAAACATTGATATAGCCCGCAGGACAGTCGCTAAATACCGGGAGATGCTGGGCATGCTGTCATCTAACAAACGCAAAAACATACGGGGAGGTCAATGAGTATGCAAACGTCGGTGACTTTCATGAACCTTGATCCCTCAGAAACCCTGAAGGCATATGCGTGTGAAAAGTTGGATCGATTTGATAAGTACGTAGAGAATCCCGCCAAAGCAAACGCGGTACTAACCGTGGAGAAATTTAGGGTTGCCTCAAGTAAGGCATGCTGGAGGAATTAGGCCAGGCTTGTTCCGAAAAAACATAAGGTTGATCGTCTCATCTGCCCCAAATGTCGGGGGCAAATGCGCATCATCAGCTTTATCAAATACCCCCCACACCCCTATTACAGGGAATGCTTACCTGTTGCAGAAATTCATCGTAACGGCAATCCTCCAGGTTATATTTGCAGAGTTTCACAGACAGTTACTTTGTTGTTCATTCCAAAATGGGTGACCTATCCTAATATGGAATATCTTGCAGGCGGCTGGCTCAACAAACATCCGGGGCTCTCGGGCCAGCCAAATACGCCTTTTTCAACAACACCCGGTTGCCTGCCGAGTAAGGCTTTGTTATAAAGGGGGATAACAGCGGCCACCCGCCATCAGCAAAGGAGACGGCACGTGACTTACTGGCATTTCCGGGAACAGTTGAGCCGCCAAGACAAGGTGCGACGGTCGATCTATGAATCACTTCGAGATGAATTGGCCGATATTCGTTTTGATTTGGGCAAAGCATCTCGGATTCGGAAACAGCTATGGAGGTTTTGAAATGGCTCGTGTTACTATCGAAGATTGCTTAAGGCGGGTTGAGAACCGCTTCTTCCTTCTTCATGCTGTTGCCAGGCGGGTTCGACAAATGCGGCAAAATGCCCAGTATTGGGCGGGCTCGCCGCAGGGTGAAGACATCGTCACAGCGCTTCGTGAAATCGCAGCTGGAAAGATCAATATTGAAGCAAAAGAATCTGAGGACCAAGAGGAGAAATGAAAGGGTCCCCATGTCTCATCAAGGCAGGGAAGAGATCTTTCAAGAAATCTACTAAGCAAGGTAGTCTTGGATGGATAGGAGGAAAAGATGATAACACGGAGAGACTATTGCCCCAACCTTAATCACGGGCGCAGAAACGCTCCGGTGCGCTTTTGCCCCATGTGTGGCGAGGTGGTGAATGAAAGCATCCCTATTAGAAAGTGTACTGAAGATGAACACGCAAAAAGCCGACGTGAAAGAAAGAACTATTGTTTGGATTGTGGCGAACAGCTTATCCAAGGAATATGACAGTAACAAGGCTCGTGGCCGGGAAGCATCCCCCAGCTGTGTCTATCCATCCACGGTATCCTCACCCGCAAACAAAGGTAACTTTTCTAGCAGAACTGTTGTAGCGTCTTGACAAACATGCTTGAAACAGATAACAAATTGGTCCATGCGCTACAAGGAAAACTTAAAAAAAGCTAAGAGTTTCTAAAATAGTCCTTGTATTCCTTGACATACATCCATCCCGACCAAACTGTGGCGGCTAATATGACCGACATTATGAGATTGGCAATTAGGGGTAGCCTAAGGCTCACTTCAGCACTGTAATCGCCGGAAGGGATCATAAAGAGTAGAATACTGCCACCTACCATTTGCACCAATGTCTTTATTTTCCCCCATCGGTTAGCCGGGATAACAGTGCCTATCTGCTGAGAGACCATGGCCCTGAGCCCGGTGATCGCAACCTCTCTACCGACGATAATGATCGCCATCCACGCAGCCACGATCTGATACTTTACCATAACGATAAAAGCGCTCATGGTGAGCAGTTTATCGGCCAAGGGGTCAAGAAAAGTCCCCAGCACACTGACCTCGCTGCGGCTTCGAGCAAAGTATCCGTCCAAGGGGTCTGTGGCACAGGCTATCACGAAGATTGAAGCAGCGACAAACCTGGCCCAGGTGGCATCCGGAATGGTGAACACAATGAAAACTGGGACAAGGATAATCCGCAACACGGTAATTTTGTTGGCAACAGTCATAACAAAAGCACCCCTATGATGCTTCGCCTTTCGGGGAAGCTAGCTTTCTTTTTTCTGGCTCGATGAACATATTCGGCAGTGTCCGTTGATTGTTGTTAGTTGTCCCTGGCCCAGACCTGGTCAACTGGCTATGTGCTTGCATATATGAAGTGTGCGCCAGGGCAGGCCGTTGCAAAAACCGTAATGCTCGTTATTACCGCTTGGCGGTTGGCCCCGGTATCCCGGGGACGGATCTTCCAGATAAAGTTAGTGCCAATCGCCTTTCTGATTGTTTCCTCAAATTGTTCCCATGAGTAATCGAGTATCTTTTTCCTAAACATGAACCACCCTCCGTCTTTATTTTCGCTGTGTTCACTTCCAACAAGTATAACCAAACCCAATGAACGCTGCTCTTATCAACTTTCGGCTGAAAAAACTGCTAAGCCAAAGTAATATGAGGTTTCAATCTTCCTCTGTATAGAGTTTTCTGCCTGTAAACGGGCTGACTTTTTGCCTATCCAAACCATACTTCTTGACGATCTCAGGATCGATGTAGACTTTTTCACCACTTATGATCATGTAGACCTTCTTGGGACCCGTCCCGGTTTTCGCATCCTCATCCTCGTACTGATAAACAACCATCAACGATAACCTCCTTATTTCTAATAACCTCAGGGGCTGGCTCGGTCGCCAACGACCTTGCAGCCCTGTCGAAGTTATCATTTAGGCTCTGGTCAGTCAATAAAACTCCCACGCAAGGCAGCACCACCTCAAAATCTTCTCTAACATAATGATATTATAATGATTGTGGCGTTTTTTTGATCTGTTTATGCCCAGGATAAGAATGTTCTGCATATATTGTAGAAGAAATCGACAGGCAGAGTTTTTTAACGACGCTCGTCTATTCAGCTTTGACGCGGCCCTGGGCCTTTCACTTTGACATATTGACACCCGAGCGTCTTTGACCTAAGCTACCCTCACCCAAAAGGAAGTTCTCGGCACTTCGCTCTCTAATATCACTTAAACGTTGTATGCTTTACCAGGACCTCGAGGCAGATTGTTGTTTTAGCCGGAGTTATTACGGGATTTGGGATGAACATTAGGCGGGTCTTATGATTACGATTGTTACAGCTACTATCCTACTGTTATTCTTCCTGGCCTCTGCCATACGGGTCCTCAAAGAATATGAGCGTGGCGTCATATTCCGTTTGGGCCGCGTAATTGGCGCCAAAGGCCCTGGACTGATCATCTTGATTCCCGTTGTTGACAAGATGGTGAAGGTGAGCCTGCGTCTGATTGCCATGGATGTGGACCCTCAGGACGTCATCACCCGGGACAACGTGACGCTCAAGGTGAATGCCGTGGTCTATTTTAGGGTCATGGTCCCGGTGAATGCGGTTATCGAGGTGGAGAACTACATGTATGCCACGTCCCAGCTCGCCCAGACCACCCTTCGCAGTGTGTGCGGTCAGGCTGAACTGGACGAACTTCTTTCTGAGCGGGAAAAGATCAACACGCAGCTTCAGGAGATCCTGGATACCCAGACTGATCCATGGGGGATCAAGGTCTCCACCGTGGAGGTCAAGCATATCGATCTGCCACAGGAAATGCAGCGGGCCATGGCCAAGCAGGCAGAGGCAGAGCGAGAGCGGCGTGCCAAGGTCATCAATGCAGAAGGAGAGTTTCAGGCGGCCGGCAGGCTGGCAGAGGCTGCCACCATCATCCAAGAACATCCCATGGCCTTGCAGTTGCGGTATTTGCAGACAGTTCAGGAGATCGCGGCTGAGAGCAATTCCACAACTGTATTTCCGATCCCCATCGACCTTTTCAAACCTTTTCTCTCTGGTTGAGAAGAAAAAGCCAGCACAAGGCTGAAGGTATGACCCGGAGAGTCGAACTCATCTATTGCCTGGAGTAAGAGTTCACCATTGAACTGTTGCGAACAATGACGGAGGATACTCATGGGTAGCGTATCGGCGGACAAGCAGAAAGCGGTCGAGCTGGCGATGGGCCAGATAGAGCGTCAGTTCGGCAAGGGTTCCATCATGAAATTGGGCGGCCAGGTGATTGCAGACCTTCCTGTTATTTCAACCGGCTCTCTTGCCCTGGACCATGCCCTGGGAGTGGGAGGCATACCGCGAGGGCGGGTCATTGAGGTCTTCGGGTCGGAGTCCGGAGGCAAGACCACGCTGGCTCTTCACATCGTGGCCGAAGCCCAGAAACGGAGTGGTGTTGCAGCCTTCATCGATGCTGAACACGCCCTAGACGTCAGGTATGCCAAAAAACTTGGCGTGAACTGCGATGATCTGCTCGTTTCTCAACCAGATACTGGTGAACAGGCCCTGGAGATTACCGAGGTGTTGGTCCGCAGTGGCGCCATGGATGTGGTCGTTATTGATTCGGTGGCAGCGCTGGTGCCGAGGGCAGAGATTGAAGGCGATATGGGGGATGTCCACATGGGTCTTCAGGCCAGACTTATGTCACAGGCATTGAGGAAGTTGGCTGCCTGTATCAGCAAGTCGATGACGGCAGTTATCTTTATCAACCAGATTCGTATGAAGATCGGGGTCATGTTTGGCAATCCTGAGACCACGCCTGGAGGCATTGCCCTTAAGTTCTACTCCTCGGTAAGACTTGACATCCGAAAGATTGGAAACATCAAGGATGGGCAGGAGCTTGTCGGGAGTCGGACCCGCGTGAGAGTGGTGAAGAACAAGGTGGCGCCACCTTTCAAAGAGGCACAATTCGATATAATGTATGGGGAGGGCATATCCACACTTGGTGATCTCCTCGACACGGCCGTTCAAACGGAAGTCATCGACAAGAGCGGGGCCTGGTATTCCTTTGACAAAGAACGGATCGGACAGGGCAGGGAGAACGCCAAGAACTTCTTGGAAGAACACCCTGATGTGTATGCTCGCATCCTGGAAAAGCTTCGAGATGCTCTTGGGTTGGCACAGAAAGAATCCAAGGAGCCCGAAGCAGCACCGGCTCAGCGGCAAAAATAGCAGTGAAGAGTGACCGATCTCCATTTTTCCTTGTAATCGCCGGAAGGGATCATAAAGATCGGTTAGCCGGAACTACGGCGCCCATCTGCTGAGAGACTATAGCCCTCAGTCCGGTGATCGCAACCTCTCTACCGACGATAATGATCGCCATCCACGCAGCAACGACCTGATACTTTACTATCTCTCAATGGACTGCATAATGGCCGGACAGACTTGCTGTGGTCAAGAGAACGTGGCGTTTATGATACCCCCTGCCACTGGTACAATCGATAGTACAACCCCCGTTTGGCTATCAGTTCGTCATGTGACCCCACCTCTCTGATACGGCCCCTGTGAAGGACTATGATACGGTCGGCATGGCGTATGGTGGAGAGCCGGTGGGCCACCACGATGGCCGTGCGATTTTGCATTAGTTTTAGGGTTGCCTCCTGGATCAAGCGTTCCGTCTCCGTATCTACACTCGAGGTCGCCTCATCAAGGATGAGAATCTCAGGATCGCGGGCAAGGGCCCGGGCAAAGGCCACCAACTGACGCTCACCGCCTGACAGGGTGCGGCCCCCTTCCGTCAGTACGGTGTCGAGCCCGTCAGGAAGGCTCTGGATCAATCGCTCCATGTTAGAAGCTGCAACAATCTCTTGCAGCCGTTCGCGGGTAAGAACCGGGTTTCCTTCCGTAATGTTACGTTTCATGGTGTCTGCAAACAGGAACACATCCTGAGTGATAAGGGCCATGCGGGCACGCAAAAGGGTTTTGGGAAGCTCACGTATGTCAACCCCGCTGAGAGTGATCCTTCCTTTGGTTGGGTCATAAAACCGTTCAAGAAGGTGAATGAGGGTCGATTTGCCCGCCCCGGTCGCCCCCACTATGGCAACGGTCTCGCCAGGCCGAACCGTCAATGAGATATTCTTCAACACCCAGTCACTTCCCACATAGGAAAACCAGACGTTGTCAAAAGAAACAGCGGCCCCTTTGCCCGGTATCCGCCCGGAGACCTTGGGCTCGGCAATCTGCTCCCTGGTGTCAAGAAGGAGAAAAATCCGCTCAGACGAAGCCATGGCCGACTGCATGATGTTGTACTTTTCCGCAATATCGCGTATGGGCCGGAAAAACATCCTCATGTAGGAGATGAAGGCGACCAGGACTCCAAGGCTAATGGTTTCGGACAGCACACGCCCGCCCCCATACCATATAACCAGCGCCGTGGTCACCGAACTCAATATTTCGATAGCAGGCATAAACACTGCAAATATGTTGATCTGGCGTATTCCGGCCAGGTAGTTTTCGTGGTTGAGTTTGCGAAAGCGTTCGTAGTTTTTCTTCTCCTGCAAAAATAACTGAACGATACGAATACCATCAATGGTCTCTTGAAGCCTTGTGTTGATCTCTGCAATTTTTACCCGAAGTTCCCGAAAGGCATCCCTTGCCAGCCGGCTGAAGTACGCAGTGGCCAGGAAGATAAACGGAAGCATCAGGAAACAGACCAGAGCAAGTTGCCAGTTCATAAGCAGAAGTACGACGGTGATGCCAAGGACAAGAAAGATATCTTTGAAAAGTACTGTGATAATAGAAGTAAAAAACTCGTGCATGTTCTGAACATCACTAGTCAAGCGGGTCACCAGGCGTCCTACCGGATTTCTGGTAAAAAATGCCACGGAGAGCCCTTGGATGTGTCTGAAAAGGGTTAACCTCAGGTCGTGCATAATTGATTGTCCGGTATATTCCATAATGATCACTTGACCAAAGCTGAAAACAAAATGGCAAATGACAACGCCAATAAAGATCAGTGCAATGCGGGCCACTCCGGCATAATCCCCCTTCCGGAGATCCGCAAGGTCTGCCTTGGTCAGTTTAGAAAGATCTTCGTAGCGGATCTTTGCATAGGGCCGTTCAACCTCAAAGAACGAAGGGTACCGGCTGACCACCATCTCAATCTTTGGCCTCCGCAGGTCAGCCAGGTAGAACCGTTGTTGCCGTGAGGCTCCGGGCTTGTCATCCGAGATGTCCTGCACGATGTAGCGGTCAATAGCCACCTTGGTCAGATAAGGGAGGGCCAGGTCCAGGACCGTAATGGCTGTAACGAGCCCGATGGAAAGCAAGAACAATAGACTGTACGGGCGGACGTAGGGGAAAAGCCTTCTGAGCAATCTTAGATCGTACGGCTTGCCCAGTTGATCCTCTTCAAAATATCCGTAGTCACGTCGCATGGCAGTTGTTATTTGTTAATTGTTAATAAGGGAGTGCCTAAAGTGAACTAAAGTGCCTAAAGTTAAAAAGGATTCAGGAATTGAGGAATTGAGGGATCAAAATCAGACGCAATTCCTTCAATCCCCAAATTGGTAATTCCCGAATTGCTAATGATTACATCAACTTTAGCTCACTTTAGGCATTTTAGCTCACTTCGTTTCACGATTCACGTCATTCAATTCCTCTTCAATCTCCTGCCAGCTATACATCCTGCTGTAATACCCTTCCAGGGCGATTAGCTCCTCATGGGTGCCTGCCTCGGTTATGCGTCCTCTTTCCAGCACGATAATCAGGTCAGCTTGTCGCACATGGCTGAGCCTGTGAGAAACGATCACCGTGGTGCGCTCAAGGGAAAAGTTTCGGATACTGGCCAGGATGGCCGCAGCAGTCTCTGTATCCACCTGACTCAAGGGATCGTCCAAGATAAGGATAGGTGCTGAGATAAGAAGGGCCCTTGCCAGCGCAAGGCGCTGCTTTTGACCGCCCGACAGCATGATCCCTTTTTCTCCAATGAGTGTGTCGAATTGATCGGGAAACCGCATGATGGTGTCATGTAGGTGGGCGGCGCGGGCTGCCTGTATGATCTCTTCATCAGAGGCGTTTTCCTTGCCGAAGCAGAGGTTATCCCGGATCCTTCCGGAAAACAGAAAGGCATCCTGCGGCACTACCGCCATGTGGGCTCGCAGGGTTTCAAGGTGTATCTGGCGAATATCTGCCCCGTCAATCAAAAGACCTCCTTCTGTAGCGTCAAGAAGCCTTGAAATCAGGTGGCAGAGCGTAGTCTTGCCGCTTCCCGTTGGCCCGACCACACCGATGGTCTGGCCTGATGTCACTGAAAATGAAATCTTTAAAAGGGCAGAGGGCAGCCCTGGCTTATACCTGAAACCTACTTGATCAAATACAATGTCTCCTCTCAGGGTTTTTACATGGCTTGGCCTCGTGGGGCTCATGATTTCAGGCCTGGTTTGCAGGATCACGTTTATCCTATCAAGAGAAGCAGCCCCTCGCTGGATCAGGTTCATGACCCATCCCATAGCCATCATGGGCCAGGCGAGAAGACCCAAGTAGCTGATAAAGGCCACAAAATCCCCTGGCGTAATGGTAAAACCAATTGTCTGTCGCCCCCCCAGATAGAGCACCAAGGCTAAGCTGATGTTGGAAAAGAACATCATTCCGGGAAAAAACAGTCCCGTAACCCGGACCAGCCCAAGGTTCTTGCCCAAATAATCCCTTGAGATCTCTGAAAGCCTTGTGGCCTCCGCCTCCTCCCGATTGTAGGCCTTGACTACCCGGATGCCGGCAAAACGCTCTCGCACCCCCTCGGTCAACTCGGCAAAGGATGCCTGAACCTCCCTGTATAGGTGGTGCAGACGGCGGCTCAACACACGAGCCAGTACGACAATAACCGGCATGGGCAGCAGAGCGAATACAGTCAGGGTCACGTTAATGTAGAGCATGAAACCAATGGCAGCCACGCTGAGAACCACTGCATCGGTCAGGGCCACCATGCCCATGCCGACGGCCATCCGGACATGCTGGATGTCATTGGTGGCATGGGCCATCAGGTCCCCGGTTTTTGTCTTGTCAAAATAGGCCGCAGAAAGAGTCTGGATATGGAAAAAGAGGCGGTTTCGTAACCCCTCCTCCACCCTTCGCGAGGTTCCTATGAGACAGCGCCGCCAGATAAATCGAAATACACCGATCAACAGGGCAATGCCCACGATATAGAGGGCATACGAAAGGAGCTTTGGGGTCGTGACGCAACAGATTGTAAGGTCATCGACAGCCCATTTGATGACGCGAGGGATAAAGAGTTGGAGGATATCAACCACAAACAGGGAAAAAAGGCCGAAAAGGACAACAGACCTTCTCTCTACAAAGTAGGATTTAAGAATGAGGTATGATTTCATTAATAGTAGGCGTTCACAGGTTCAGAGTTCACCGTCTTTTGATTGTCGATTTACGATTGTCGATTGTCGATTGTTTTTTCCCTGGCCCAGACCTGGTTTTCAAGGGCTACAGCTTATTTCGCGGATGTCGCGCCAGGGCGGGCATTGTTCAATCTTCAATCATCAATCATCAATGTTAACCC
>JAUWXF010000159.1 GCA_030616475.1 Desulfobacterales bacterium | reverse complement strand
TCATTTGAATTTGTTTCGTGCTTCGATATTCGAATTTCGGATTTCAATGCTGGTGCAAAATGGATGAAATACAGTATTATTTCAAATTGCCATTTTGAAATGCAGAATTTATGAAACAATGTACTAGTGCCTGGCCCGTTATATCCAAGAAGGGTGCAGCCGAAGTACAGACCGATGAATTCACGAGAGTATGGTACCATGCCGCCGATTGTTTCGATTGTGGGCAAATCAGACACTGGGAAAACGACCCTTTTGGAAAGGCTCGTCCCTGAATTGAGAGCGAGAGGATACCGCATTGGTACGATCAAGCATAATGTGCACGGCTTTGACATCGACCATAAGGGCAAGGATAGCTGGCGTCACAAACAGGCAGGCGCCCATACACTGGCCATCTCATCGCCCACGAAGGTGGCCCTTGTCAAGGATGTTGAAACTGAAGAGACCCTTGACAGTCTGGCGTCAAAATATTTCCAGGACGTGGACATCATCTTAACCGAGGGATACAAGAAAGAAGACAAGCCTAAGATAGAGGTCTTTCGCAGCCAGGTGCATGAGACGCCCCTCTGTAAGGGAGACGAGCACCTTGTGGCCCTTGTGTCTGATACCAGCCTTGATCCAAGTGTGCCTCGCTTCGAGCTGCGCGATATAAAGGGCTTGGCTGACTTTCTGGAAAAAAGATTTTTGGTAACGTTTTAGTTCTTTGAAAGCATTATCGCATACAGGTGATCCGATTCTAAACCGGCTCAAACTCGCGCATAAGTGAGCGTAAAGAAAGAACAGGGAATAAGTCTTGTAAATAACCTCGCCCGATTGTGGCAGATATCATTTAACCCTTAGAAAAAATATGCCATTTTGCTGTTCTTTCTTAACGCTCACTAATACGCTCAAACAGTGACCCGCTTTAGAATCGGATCACCTGTATGCTCGTTAGGCCCGCTTTTTCAATAGGCTAAATTGATACGATTCTTGGTGAAATCATCCCAGGTCATCCGCTAACATCTTCTCAGAGGCGGTGAATTCTTCCGGCGTATTAATGTTAAAGAAGGAAATGAGGTGGGGGTCTGCTGATCTGAGTTGCGCTTCCGGGATCTCTTTGACCTTGACCTTTGGAAAGAAGTTCAGGATCTTGGGGGCTTCGTTTTTGAGCTGATGCTCAATCGGTTTGATGCAACGCTTTGAATAAATGGCGCACAAGGGCTCATTACCTTCCTCAGTGACGGGTATGATTACATCCCACTTTGGTTCAAGCTCCTCCAAAAGAGCCCTGATTAATTCCTTTTTCAAGAATGGCGTGTCACAGGCCGTAATGAAAGCATGGGGCGCTGAGGCGTGAAACAGCCCCGCATGGATGCCGGTCAGAGAGCTGCGTATTGGAAAAAGATCCGTTACGATCATCAAGTCCCATGACAGATATTGAAGAGGGTTATTCGTGACCAGCAAGACTTCATCGAAAAGCCCCTGAAAGGTGTTGTAAAGGCGGTCCATGATCGTGTGACTCCCTACGGAAAGAAAGGCCTTGTTCTTGCCTCCCATCCGTGTATTCAACCCGCCTGACAAGATGATTCCCGAACAAGGATATTTCACGACATCAAAAAAGCTCCTGATTCATTAATACCAAATTATCAGACCCTCCCTGGGTGTGTCAAGGAAAAGGAAAAGCTGCGATCCCATGAGTTTGCCCAAACACCGGTTCTGAAATCTACTTAAGACGCATGTGATGAGGAAATGGAAACACTTATTTTAAAAAACGAGGGGGCAAGTCATGCCAGGAATTGTCCTTGACAAAGTATGCAACTGGGCGTACTCATTTATTTTTGAAGTACTTATTAGGCGCTTAGTTCTAAAATTCGTGTTTTTTCTGGCAGAAAACTATAAAAGACAATCACGAAAACACGAAAGATTGAAAGCACGAAATAAAATATCATTCAGACTTTCGTGTCTTCGTACTTTCGTGCTTTCGTGATAAAAGTTTCTTGTTTTGGTTCCGGTTTATCCGTCTTAGGAGATCCACCGTTGAAGAAGAAGGGGTTCATCAGAATCAACAGGGAATTGTGCAAGGGGTGCGGGCTCTGTATTGTAGCATGCCTCAAGGGGTCGATCAGGATAAGCAACAAGCTCAACATCAAGGGTTATCATCCAGCCGAATATACTGAAAAGGAAAAGAGCAAGAACCGCAAATGCACCGGATGCGCCCTGTGTGCAATAACTTGCCCTGACATTGCCATTGAGGTGTTCCGTGGCTAAACAGTTAATGCGGGGGAGTCATGTGATTGCGGAAGCGGCAACGCGAGCAGGGTGCCGCTTTTATGCAGGCTACCCCATCACACCGCAGAACGAGCTTCCCGAATATATGTCTGAACGGTTTGCTCAGTTGGAAGATGCCACCTTTATTCAGGCCGAAAGCGAACTGGCCGCCATTAATATGGTCATGGGGGCCAGCATGGCCGGCGTCCGGGCCATGACCTCGTCTTCCAGCCCTGGGATCAGCCTAAAGCAGGAAGCTATCTCTTACATGGCCGGTATGGAACTCCCTGCTGTGGTCGTCAACATTATGCGGGGAGGACCCGGTCTCGGGAATATCGCCCCCAGCCAGCAGGACTATTTTCAGGCAACAAAGGGGGGGGGGCACGGGGGCTATCGAACCATAGTTCTTGCCCCTTACTCGGGTCAAGAACTGGTCACCCTCACCGTGAAGGCCTTTGATTTAGCTGATGCCTATCGAACTACTGTTATCTTACTGGGCGATGGTCTGATGGGCCAAATGATGGAGCCTGTGACCTTTCCAGATCCGATTGATCCTGCCACATTACCACAAAAGGAGTGGGTACTGGATGGTGCCAGGGGTCGAGACAGCCGGCTCATTGTTTCCATGCTTTTGGACCCGGTCCAGATGGAGCAATTCAACTGGAAACTGGCCAGAAAGTATGAGGCCATATGCGAGCGCGAAACCCAGTATGAGTCGTATCTTCTCGATGATGCTCTGCTTGCTGTGGTTGCCTTTGGAACAGCAGCTCGCATTGCCAAAGGTGCTGTTAACCGGGTAAGGAAAGCGGGCTTGAAGGTGGGCCTCTTTCGGCCTATAACCTTGTGGCCCTTTCCGGGAAAGGAACTTCGGGCGCTCACTCGGACCATCAAGCATCTTCTTGTATTTGAAATGAACTTTGGCCAGATGGTGGAAGATGTGAAGATCAGCGTGGGCGAACAGGCCAGGGTACACTTTCATGGCAGACCCGGAGGGATTATCTCTACACCCCATGAAATCGCAGACGCCATAACCAAGCTAATTTACAGGTATGAACTGTGAACTTAGGGGCTCTTTGTCCCAATTGGAATGCTGGAATATTGGAATGACGGGTTATATCTGGCACACAAATCTCGAATCTCGAAATACGAAATACGAAACAAACCCAAAATACGAATCCTCTAATGTTCAAAACAATGGTGAATAAACTCGAAATACGAATCCTCGATCATTTGAATTTTGAGAATTTGAAAATTGTTTCGGATTTCGATATTCGGATTTCGGATTTTTTTAGGCAGGCAAAAATCGGATGCCACGAAAAGAGCTATCATTTCAACTGGTTGTAGAAGTCCGAAATGGAATCCTATGCCGAAACAGGTATTCAAAAGGCCCGAGGCCCTAAAAGACAATGTTACTCACTATTGCCCCGGCTGCGGCCACGGCATCATCCACCGACTAATAGCTGAGATCATTGACGAACTCGGGATTCGGGACAAGACCGTGGGGGTGCCGCCTGTCGGGTGCGCTGTGCTGGCATATAATTACATAGACGTAGACATGGGAGAGGCCCCCCATGGGCGAGCGGTCGCAGTGGCCACAGGGATAAAGCGAGCCCGACCCGACCTGATCGTGTTTACCTATCAGGGGGATGGAGACATTGCTGCCATCGGCACAGCTGAGACCATTCATGCGGCCAACCGGGGAGAGCGCGTGAGCGTTATCTTTGTGAACAATGGAGTCTTCGGAATGACAGGGGGCCAGATGGCACCCACCACCCTCCTGGGGCAAACTACCACCACGACGCCTGGAGGAAGAATAGCACTTCGGGACGGATATCCGTTGGACCTGAGTCAAATGTTGGCCGTAGGACGCGGGAGTGTATACATTGAGAGGACAGCCGTTACATCACCGAAAAATATCATCAAGACCAAAAAGGCCATAAAAAAAGCTTTTCAGGTGCAAATGAATGATCTCGGGTTTGCCTTGGTTGAGGTACTGTCTCAGTGCCCCGTAAACTGGAAGCTCTCGCCAGTGGAGGCCTGCAGACGGGTCGAAGAAGAGGTCGTTAAGACCTACCCCCTTGGGATAATCAAGGATACCACATCCACTGGCCGTCTACATAAGCTAATATCTTAAGATTTGTGTCAAGTTTTTGTGTTAGAGTCAAAGTATTCTGATCTGAAATTCGAAATTCGAAATTCGAAACAATATCGAAATTCAAATGTTCGAAATTCGAAACAGCCCAAACCTGATTTGTTCAGGGCAATGGCTTTGTGGTTCAGGGCATTGGAATTTTGGTCATTCGAATTTGTTTCGAATTTCGATATTCGGATTTCGGATTTATTCATAGCCGTGTAAGAACCTGTCAATGCTCCCCAGACAAGAGTAATTGACTAAACAACACCCAGCAGCGCAAACAACTCTAATGGGCATTACAAAGACCATATTTTCGGGCTTTGGTGGACAGGGGGTCCTTATGATGGGGTACGTGCTGGCCACCTCGGGTATGCATGAGGACAAGCATGTGACCTACCTTCCCTCCTACGGGGCAGAGGTGCGCGGTGGAACCGCCAATTGTACCATCACTGTGAGCGATGAGCCGATCGCCTCTCCGGTCGCATCATTCCCGGACTTTGCTATATTGATGAACACCCCTTCTCTCATGAAGTTTGAGGGAGGGGTCAAGTCAGGAGGCACCGTCTTCTTAAACAGTGACCTGGTAGATCTCCGGCCCAAACGCCGCGATATACAAGTGGTTGCCATACCGGTTAACAGCATCGCCGAGAGACTGGGCAATGCGCGGGGTGCAAATATGGTTATGATCGGTGCCCTTGTCCAAAAGACCGGTTTGGTTTCCTTGAAGTCTGTCATCAAGAGTGTAAGGAGCATCTTTGAGACAAAGGGCTCAAAGGTACACAAGATGAATACCCTTGCCATCAAGGAAGGAGCGGCATTTGTGGGGGAAGATTAGCCATGACCGTAAGGGAAATTATTCTGGGAGTCAAAAACAGGCCAGGTGAGCTTTCTCGCATCATCGGCCATCTTTACGAAAACGATGTAAAGGTCCCCGCGTTCTGGGTAGGCACCGAGAACAAAAAAGCCATCCTTCGATTCATTGCCAGCGATCCGGAGGCAGCAATGTCGGTTCTGACCGGCCTGGGTTTCAAGGCCAAGACCATGGATGTGATTGCTGCGCGGGTCCCGGATCACCCGGGCGGATTGAACACAATCCTGAAGCTATTACACTCGGCGAACATCGATATTCTCCATATTTATCCCTGCCTTGAAACCCGAGATCCGATCCTGATCCTGGAGGTTGATAAGACTAAAGAAGCCGCCAAGGTCTTGAAAAACAACTGGATCAATCTTTACGATGAGAGGATTTACAATTACTAGGAGCTCTTTGGATTGATGATTGATGATTGATGATTGATGATTGAACAAAACAAATCGACAATCGGGTGACGAACTATGAAGATTCAATCATACCGCTTTGGCCACATTGAAATTGATGGGAAGGCTTACAGCAAAGACGTCAAGCTGATTCGTGAGAGGGTGGTGCCAAATTGGTGGCGCGGCACAGGTCACCGTGTAGAGCTAAGCGATGTGGAGGATTTGCTGGATGCAGACGCTGAGATTTGCATATTCGGCACTGGCGCTTCCGGGCTCGTGCGAGTATCTGATGCGGTGAAGTCTGCCTTTGAAAGCCGCAGCGTCAAGGTCCTGATCGAAAGAACCGAATCGGCCTGCAATACGTACAATCGGCTCACAGAAGAGGGCAAAAAGATTGTCGCCGGCTTTCATCTCACCTGCTGATTACGGGATGGTCTTCATCTTCCCGATTGCAAGGTCATGAAGGGGGATCAGGATGTCAGCCACCTCCTTGATCTTTTGGATGCTATCGTAGGCCTCCATGACATTGATGTGGACCCCTGGGGCAATAGCCGGCCCGGTGGCCGGAAAGTTCTTGTCGTTACAGCAAAACCCGGTGATAATTGCCTTCCCTTTTGAGGTATTGATGGACACTGACTGGCCCCCAACCGTGTGTCCCGGGCTGAAGATCACATTAATCCCGTCAAGGATATTCGCATCCCCTTCCACCTCAACCACATCGACCCCGTCCAGCACATCCGGGTAATACCTGTGGTCGATCGGGTGGGGGTTCCTGAAGAAGTCCATCTCCGCCTTTTGAACATACACCTTGGCACGAGGGCATTTGTAATCATTTTCGCAGTGATCATTGTGGAGATGGGTGTGAATGATCACATCGATGTCATCGGGCCTGAGTCCAACGGCAGCAAGAGCCTCCTCAAATTCAAGGACATCAAAACCATAGGTTTTCCCCAAGTCATCCGGCACTACAAACTGTTCCAGCCCCGTGTCTACAAGGATATTCTTGTCACCGCCTTTCACATAAAAGACATAGATAGGAATCCAGATCCTTTGCCCATAATCTCGAAGATAGGTCATAATCCCCTGGTCTGTTTCATTGGCTCCTACCACCAGCGGATAAATCGTGTATTCCTGCATGGCAAACCTCCTGTTGCAGAAGTTATAAAGTAGCTTCGCGATTTTATATAATGAACCAATTCACCTGCTTTGTGTGAAATCTGTCACACGTTAGAGGAGCCGCCTCTTAAGCCGCTCAAGATCAAGGAGTTGAGGGAAGCACGATCTTTACCTTCCCTTTCTTTATGATGTAAAGGGCTGTGCCTTCATCCCCTTTTCGGAAAAGTGCCTGCTTCTTCCTCAATCTCTGAACCCTGAGAGACAACGAAAGATCCTCAAGGTCCGCGTCACTGAGAGACTGAAGCAGAGGTACCTTTTTGAGTATTGAGTGTGACTTCATTCTACTATTTGGTTCTCCACCTATGGCTGATCCGGGTTAGGCAGATTTAGCGCTTTATTATTCTGTTGTCAAGAAGTGGGTGGATAGGGGGCAAGGCCACGTCATTTAAAGAGGTAACCCATTGAAGTAACGAAGTTATTCGCGTAATCAATTTTTGGTAAATCCGAAACTCGAAGCACGAAATCCGAAACAAATACGAATGACCCAAATCCCAAATT
>JAUWXF010000342.1 GCA_030616475.1 Desulfobacterales bacterium | reverse complement strand
TGAGCGAGAAAGGCCGCTTTCATGGTATCCCCAAAACGGCTCCTTCGTCCTGGCGCCAAGTTTTGGAAGTTACGAGCGGCCTTGGTATTCGTCCTTTTAAAGATCCTTTCAACGGCTGGCTGGAGCTGGAAGAGTTTAAAGCGCATGTCCCCACCTTGTTAAGAAATTATAAATATGGCTATGCGCCGGATCTAGTCGCTCAACTTTGTGGGTTTGAAACAGAGCGAGAACTTTACGAAGCGCTCGCTCTTCCAATGACTCCTCAGAAATCTGAAGCCGCTTATTATGAAGACCTGGCTTACCGCTTTGAAGAAAAGGTATAATATGCGAGACGTGAAATCTTCTAAACAGATTATTTTTTCTAGCTCTTGCCTTTTGAGCAAAAAGTGCCTCTATCACGGCTTCCTGGCCACGTTTGCCAAGGAGCGAATTGATCAGCTGCAAAAGGATGGCTATAAGATCGTTGATGCTTGCCCTGAGATGCTGGGCGGCCTTCCTTGCCCGCGGCCCCCCGCCCGTTTTCATAAATGTAACCAGGAAGGCTGTGAAGGGCTTATTATTGCTAAAGGCCAGGACGTTACCGCCAATTTTATGCGGGGCGCCGATCTCGCCATGCGGATCATTGATAAGGAGCGGCCTATTCTCGCACTTCTTTTGAAAGGTTCGCCGGCGTGTGATCCGGAATTTGGAATCTTCGGAAAGCGAGTCGCTTTTTTTATCCCTGCGATCGACTGTCACCGGAAGAACGATTGGCTTCAACGGCTTGCCCTCCTCTTAGGCCGGACTCCTTCGTTATAGGGATCCCAGTATCTATGAAATCTCTTTACACTCGAATCTCCTTTATGCACCGGGTATATCAGCCGGCTCGTTAGGATCCGCATCTCTTCCCAGACCATCGGATAATTTTCTTTTAAGGCATCATACTGTTCGGGCCGCTGAAAAGGGCAGCACCAGCAGGCCGTTCGCACGAATCCCTTGGCATATCCGGGCCAGATCAGCTTCTTTATTTTTCGCAGCATGGTTTCGTATGATGTTTGGGACGTCTCATAAAAGGGAGCAAAAATGGATGCCCCGTTTTTCAGCTGCAGAAACGCGGTCCTAACAGTCCTTCCCACTTTCTGATCTGCACGGCCGCCCCGGACTTTTATCGTCTTCGATAATGCTTCCGGCTCGTAGCTGTCCAGGATCTCGTTTATGAATTTATGCTGGCAGTCCCGGAAAAGAGGATCTGGCCAGCGGCCTCTTTTGGTATAATATTCTACCAGGTTTACTTTGCTGTTCATCCGGACCAGGTTAACTTTAAGATCCATGCAGAGCCTGTTTATATAGCTGGAGA
>JAUWXF010000125.1 GCA_030616475.1 Desulfobacterales bacterium | reverse complement strand
TGACATTATAGCGCTTTATTAGCTTGGCTGCTATCCCGAGAAAGGAATGATGGAATATTGGAATGATGGAATGATGTAGAAGATAAAAAGACCAAAATCCACTTAAACCCATTATTCCACTATTCCAATTGCGTAGCGAAGCGGAGCTAAGTTCTAATAACGAATAGAAAGCCAGGAAGGCTAACAAGCAGAAGCTTGTGATGTCTACTGGCTTTTTTTGTTCATGCCCACGAGGCATCTTTTATGAACCACTTTGTCTGCTTTCTTATCATGCTTACCATAGCTATTCCGTTGTGGCCTGAGTCGACATGGGCCAAGGAAGATACCGTGAAGCGGGACACCAATAAGGATGGAAAGATAGACCAGATCGCCCATTTTGATAAACGCGGCAAGATCATCAAGCTGGAGATCGATAGCAATGCAGACGAGATCATGGACCGATTCCAGTACTATGAGGGTGAGCAAATCAAAAGGGTGGAACGAGACACGAATTATGACCGAAAGATCGATGCCTGGGACTATTTTGAAGCAGGCAAAAGAACGCGACATGAACGAGCGTCAACCGACACCGGTCGGGTTGAACAAATCATATCTTTTGATTCTGAGGAACGTCCTGTGAAGATGCAAAAGGACACCACAGGAGACGGCCTATTTGACAGCATTTACTACTTCAAGGAAGGAAGGCTTTCCCGTTCCACAAAGGATGCGAATAGCAATGGCAAGGTGAATGTCTGGCAGACCTACCGGGATGATAAACCTCTTGAAAGGCGCATTGATGACGACGGGGACGGCCGACTGGAAAGGATCAGGACTTACCGCAACGGGGAGCCGATCAAGGTGGTTTATGATGCGGATGGTGACCGATTTAAGGAAACTATCACGCTTTTCAAAAAGGGGAAAGCCACCTTGCAAACCCAGGATAGTAATAAAGATGGCAAGGCGGACGTCAAAATCTATTTCAACGCCAAAGAAGAGAAGGAGAAGGTCGAAAGCGATACCAACTTGGACGGGAGAGTCGATACCTGGGAGTATTATCGAGATGGGACGCTTGTAAGGGCAGAAAGGGACGATGAAGGAAATGGGAAAGTCAGCCTAAAGGTCTTCTATAAAAATGGAAAAAAGTACAAGCTCATTCGGGACAAAGATAATGACGGTCGCTTTGAGATCACGCAGTGGTTTGACAAACCCCCATGGTCCATGGTGATGGAGCTGGATACGAACGGAGACGGGAAGCCGGAGGGTCGCTACTGTTATGAAGAAAGCACGCTAAGGTTTAAGGAAATCGATGAGAACGGTGACGGAAATCCGAATCTAAGGGAATATTACAATCCTGAAGGAAACCTCGTACAGAGCGAAGAAGACGACGAGGGCGTGGGTCGCTTCACGATCACCTGGTTTTACAACGATGTTGAAGAGGCAAAACGGGCAGAAAAGGACAATAACAGAGATGGCCGGGTGGACACCTGGTATTACTACCATAAGGGGAGCCTTACGGCCGTGGAGGCAGATACCAATGCTGACGGAAAGCCCGATCTCTGGGAGGAGTACGACGAGTCAGAGGCCTTGGTGAAGCGTTCAAGGGATCTGAATTTCGATGGTGAACCGGATATTGAGGAAAGAAATTGAGGAATTGAGGGAAATTAATTCCTGAATTCCTCAATCCCTCAATCCCTAAATTATTTTTTTGGAGGGTAACTATGATCGAGTTTCTTTCAAAAGGGGGCGTCCTTGTGGGGCCTATCCTTTTTTGTTCTGTGCTTGCCCTGGCCATTTTCCTGGAGAGGCTCATCCGTTTTACCCGGGTGCGTATTCGGGGCTATGGATTGGTGGAAAAAATTGCTCGACAGGTGAAAAACGGTGAGGATCACCAAGCCTATGAGGTGGCAAGCACAAGCAATACGCCTATGGGACGTATCCTGGCACAGGCAATGGAGGTGAAAGATCAGGACCGGGAAATCTTGGAGACGGTCATTGTCCACTCCACAGAGGGGGAGGTCAGGGAACTTTCCCGCTATCTCCAGGCGTTGGCCACCATTGGAAGCATTGCCCCGTTACTCGGTCTGCTGGGAACGGTTCTCGGCATGATCAAGGCCTTCATGGTGATTCAGCAGATGGGAGGCAAGGTCAATGCTGCCGTTCTTGCCGGGGGCATCTGGGAAGCGATGCTGACCACAGCTCTCGGCCTCTCCGTAGCGCTTCCCACTATGGTCGCGCACAGTTACCTCGTTGCCCGTGTCGATAAATATGAAGCCCAACTTCAGGATGGAACTGTGACCTTTATTAAGGCAATAGGCAGACGGTCCTGAATGAGGGAAAGCATTCCTGGATTTTTGCCGACCTCAGCCATGAGGTGTTTATTGGATCAAAAAGAACGCGGAAACCCGAAATTCGAATATCGAAGTTCGAAACAATGACCAAATTTTCAAAATTCAAATGACCGAAACATTAGAAAATACGAATATCGAACGGCGAACTAAATTGAAGTCATTTCGCCTTGTTTTGAACATTTGAGGATTTGTATTTCGGATTTGTTTCGGATTTCGGATTTCGAGTTTCGGATTTAGTTTACCTTTGGGCCAAGTTATTTCGTCTTGATTCCCAAGGGAGGTAACAATGCTTGTTCATCCTAAACCCAGAGAGCGTATTAAGGTTCAGGTTCCCCTGACGTCCCTGATTGATATAGTGTTTCTCCTTTTGATCTATTTCTTGCTCACCACCAATTTTATGGTTGAAGAGGGGATCAAGATAAAGCTTCCCCAGGCCAAGGCCGCGGCACCGCAGACCGAAGAGGTGATTACCGTCTATGTGGATCAGCAAGGAAGGGCCTTTCTCGGAACCCAGGAGGTCTCCCTTGCCAGGCTCTTTGACCGGCTCAAGGAGATGATCGGGGGCCAGGAAAACAAGCTGGTCGTCGTTAGGGCCGACAGGGCTGTGATGCTGAATAAAGCCGTCAAAGTCATGGATATAGCCAAGGCAGCCGGGGCAGGGAGGCTTTGTTTAGCGACAGAGAAGGATTTCTAAGAAGCGATTACATATCTCTCACAGAGCGTATAGAGTCACAGAGTTTCTTGACCTGAATCCTTGAGAGGAGGATTCAGCGCAAACTGCCATCCCGCTTCGCGCGACTTGTTCTATGCAGCGAATCATCATGTTGCTATTCGATGTCGGTGTGCACCAAGTATTTATTCTTTGAGGCCTCTGTGGGCTCGAGCGATTCAGCCTGTTAAATAACCAGGCTCGTAATCATGAGTTGTTGCTAACATCTTTCTTATAGCTTTATGAACTTCCCTGTCCCATGAAGCTATTTAACAGGCCAGGATGAGCGGGCGAGAGGGCTTTGGAACCTATATCTAGTCGTAAAAGAAAACCCAACTGGCTTTTGCGAGGTTTGGTGGGTGTTTCTCTTGGTATACACCTTATTATCTTTATGCACGTTGCCGGGATTTACCGGTCAAATGCGCTGACCTACATCGAGTTGACCTTGCAAGGTGTATCGAAACCGTCCGCAAGGAGTATTCCCAGACCACGTCACAGGCCCAAGGGACCTCAGCCCGTGGATGTAAAAAGGCTGAAGGTCACTCAGCGGTTGATGCCTCAGCTTAAACCGATAAAAACGGAGCCTGCTGAAAAAGACCTGCCCGACAGCCTTGTGGAGGGAATCAACATGCCGGATATCCCTGTTACTCCCGGCTTGAATATCGCCGACTGGAACCCCGGAGACTTGGTGGAGACTCCTAGCAGCTATCTGGAAATGGTGAGGCTCAAAATAGAAAGACACAAAGCCTATCCTGACATTGCCAGGGTCAGGCAAATTGAGGGACTTGTGACCATACGGTTTGTAATCACACCTAAAGGACATGTCAGGGCGGCTGAGGTGGTGAAAACCTCCAGGCACAAGGTCCTGGATACAGCAGCCCTGAGAGCTGTGAGGGATGCTGCTCCCTTTCCAAAGCCGCCCAGGCGTCTTTTTAAGGGAAGGGTTCCTTTGGAAATTACCATCGTCTTTGAGCTAACTTGACAGACGAAAGTGGGCCATAAGCAAATACTAACGTCAAAACAGTTTGGCGAAGGAGAAACTAATGACCGTTTATCGTACGGTTGCGACACGTAAAAAGGTGGTGAACATCCCATATATGGCCGTTGCTTTATTTCTGATTCTTAATGGCTGTGCTCCAGTCATATCAAAGGAGCTAAGAAGTCAAGTGGCAAGAGAGATCACGTTCAAGGAAATTCTCAAGGATCCTGAGGCTTACAAAGGTAAGGTTGTCCTCTGGGGGGCGTGATCATTGCGGCAAAGAACCAGAAAGAGGGAACCCTGATAGAAGTTTTGCGGACTCCGACCGATATGCAGGGAAGACCCAAAGACATTGATCGCTCGGAAGGCCGTTTTTTGGCCCTTTATGACGGGTACCTGCCTGCCCGCCATCGCTCTCACCACGCCGGCATCGCGAGGCTCAGTCGAGGTGAACGGGCTCAGCCGAGGCGGGCGGGGATGTGGCTATTTACGCCCAGGGAAGGGAAGTGACGGTGGCCGGTGAGATAAAGGGGAAAAGGTTTTGCCTTTGGATGAGATCGAGTACACTTATCCGCTCATCTCGGTCAAGGAGATACACCTCTGGCCGCCTAAGAGGGAGGACCGGGTTTATCCATACCCTTACCGGTATTATCCCTGGTGGTGGTATCATCAATATTGGGGTCCCTGGTAAATCTTATTGATAGATATAGATTGTTTCTATGAGAAGTCACCTGTCCAATTGACAGCTTCAAAAAGCTATGATACAGAGGCCTTACACAAATAAGGGTGGCAGAAGTCACTTGCCTCTAAACGCAGTTCTACAATAACGGGTCTGTAAGTCATTTAATTGAACTTGGCTCCGCTTCGCTCCCTCCGGGGCGTGGGCCTTACGGGCCGGAGGGACCAATTGGTCAAGTGGTTCAAGGGGTTTACGACTCGACGACTTGACTATTTAACCACTGGACTAAAGTCGTAGGAATTTCAACAAGTTGTAGAAATTCCGAGACGTTTAATCAAGCCACGAAGGCTTTCATCCAAGAAAGGATGAGATGCACTCGTGGCTTTTTTTGTGACGTCAAGAGGTGAAAGGAGGTGATAGGAAAGGGAATTAAGGAATGAGAGATAAGAAAGAAGGAACACAATAAGCGGATTGAAAAGGCTTAGGGAAGGCAGCAGGCACCGGCTATGGTTTGCGAGCTGCCTTCCCCGTGAAGCCCCCTCGGGGTGAGGGATGCTTCTGTATTTTTATACCACCGCAGCATTCCTTCGTCAATTCGGTCCAGGGTGATCCCTGAAACGATTAATTTTTCATTATCATCTAAGGAAGGAGGATCAATAACAACGATGAAGAAATCACTAATAAGGAAAGCTAAACCATCAAAGATCGTTGGATTCTTAACCCATATGTCAAAAGGTCTTTTAACAATTGTTGTGATTGTGGCTCTGGCTGCATCGGTTGCGTCTGCCTGGGCTGATGAACCCCGGGAAAAGGCCACAACCAGACTGGAACATATCGTGGTAACTGGCACCAGAACTCCTCATGCCTTAAAAGATGTTCCGGTGGAAACTGTCGTGATTACCAGGGAAGATATCGAGAGAACGAACGCACAAAACGTCATGGATGTCTTGAAAAACATTCCTGGAATTCAGACAGCTGTACATGATGATGTCTTCGGAATGTACACTTGGCGAGCTAAATTGCGTGGGTTGAATTTCAATGATGGTTATGGCCTGATCCTCATTGATGGGCAAAGGTCCATGGGCTGCGGTCAAAGCGGAGGCATGGGCGAATATGGCATCGGACTCAACCAGATTCCCGTGGATATGATCGAAAGAATCGAGGTGGTCAAAGGCCCGAGTTCAGCATTATACGGCAGCGATGCTATGGCTGGTGTGATCAATATTATCACCAAAAAGGTTCCAAGGAAGGCGACTGGCAGAGCTGGAGTAGCGTATGGTTGGTACAAGATCAAAGAAAAAAAGAGCAGCAGTGGCACGATTACCAAACCTTCTGACGATGGGAAAAGCCGGAACCTCTCTCAGAACTATGTTTCTTTTGGTGACAAGATCTCGGACCGTTTTGGCTATTTGTTGCATTACAATTATGATAGTGCGGAAGACATTGGACAGGATCCGATTAAATCTGATCGCCACGCTTTTATGGGCAAGCTGGATGCAGATCCTAGCGAGAGCATCGATCTTTACCTGAAGTATGAAGTAAGTGACTACGAAAAAGCGGACAGCCGAGAGGAGGACAGCTATCGTGTTTCTGCCGGGATTGACTTTCGTCCAACGGACGACCATTTCTTTTCTTTGAAGGGATATACATATACCTGGGATTTCACGCATGGCTATCCTGGGTATTCTTATGGGTATAAACACGGCGATGTGGGCTATGACCAAGGGGAGATTCAGTACACCTGGTATTTGAGCGATTGGAATGCCCTCACCGTGGGTGGAGAAGTTCAAGAACAGGGTATTGATTACGTCATAGAAAACGCGGACGGTAGTGTAGTTAACGTTGATGAAAACGTGGATACCTCCAGTTTGTATGTGCAGGATGAGGTTACTCTGTTTAAGGCCTTTACCCTGGTCGGCGGTTTCCGTTATGATGATCACTCCACCTTCGGAAGTGAGGTGAATCCCAAACTAAGCCTCATGTACAAGTTTTCTGAAGATACAACTTTTAGGGCTTCAGTAGGCAAGGCATTTAAATCGCCCACCATTCGGCAACTCTATTACGATACTCCATACAGGCACGGCGATTATTACTGCAAGTCCAATCCGGATCTGAAGCCGGAAAAGGCTGTCGGCTATTCCGCAAGCATAGAAGAATGGCTGTTCGACCAGGGCATTATGGTCAATCTCGGTTATTTCCGTAATGACGTGGAAGATATGGTAGTCAGGGAAGATACAGGCACCACGTATAAGGGCCTGCAGCTGAGAGAGTACAGGAATGTCGAAGAAGCATGGACACAAGGCATTGAACTCATGTGCAGGACGTATCTGGCCGAAGAATTTTCCGCTTTCTTATCTTACACATATACTGATTCGGAAAATGAGGAGACCGGCAAAGAACTGACCTACACTCCCAAACACGTTTTCAGCGTTTCGCCTGCTTACGAACTGGAAAAATACGGTTTGGGGACAAGTGCTACCATCTCGTACATTGGCAAGCAATACAAAGACTCGGATAACACCACCGAGATCGATGCGCATACTGTTGTGGATGCGAAGGTTTACAAACACCTTTCTGGCAAAGCCAAGCTGTCCTTTGAGGCAGACAATATCTTTGACTCAGATAAAGGGGATGAAGGTAGTTTCCGCACGGGGAGTACTTTTCTAGTTAAATTAGATGTTTTCTTTTAATTTCTCAAGAAGGGAGGATGTGTTATGAAAAAAAGGTATAAAGTAAGGATGTTGCAGGTTGTTAGTATAAGCATTTTTGCCCTGGTGTGTCTTTGCACACAGGCTTATGCCCATTATCCCTGGATAAATCTGGCCGATTATACGCCGGAGGTAGGGAGGAGCTTAAAGCTAACAATTGGTTGGGGACATTCGTTTCCGTTGGATGGTTTCCTGAAAAAAGATGCCCTGGAAACTATTTATGTTCTTGATTCTACAGGGAAAAAGATGACCCTCGAGGCCTCTTCTGCGTTGGAATTTCAATCAGAGGAAAACATAGGTGAAGCGGGCGCCTATATTGTCGCTGCCAAAAGAAAAGCAGGTTTTTATACCAAAACCACCGAAGGAGGAAAGAGGCGTTCAAAAAAGGGGTTGAAGAACGTCATCAAGTGTTACCACTCCCATAATTGCATGAAGGCTGTCGCCAATGTCGGGGAGGGAAAAGGAAAAGTGAACGCCCGCATCGGTCATCCGATGGAAATCATTCCTCTGGTAAATCCTGGTGATTTAAGAGCAGGTGATTATCTGCCCGTGCAAGTACTACTAAAGGGCAAGCCATTCAACGGAAAGATTTATGCTACCCATGTTGGTTTCTCTACGGAAAAGGATACATTTGTCTATACCACGTCAACCAATAAAAAAGGTAAAGGCAAAATAAAGATACTGCATTCTGGAGTCTGGATGATCAAGGCCGACCATGAGGAACCGTATCCAGACCAAAATGAGTGTGACGTGGAGTCGTTTGTGGCGACGCTTACCTTTGAGGTGAAGTAAATGTATTAGCACAATAACTAGCGAGCATTTTCGTAAGCGTTCACGAGGCTCTTAGCCAGGGTTGTATAACAGTGTATGGTTCGCTAAGAAGACTGGCTGATCTGAATTCTTATGCAGGCATACAAACATCACTAAAATCAATTGGCTGTGAGCCAGTGACCGCATACGATGCTCTTTACTGGAGGAGAAGGTGACGAATGAAATTCATCACATTGTGGTTGGGTGTCACTATGTGCTTGTTGGCAACGGTGGAGAATGTGTGGTCCCATGGTGTGCGGGGAAGAATCAGTTCGGGAAGTGGGATTCTTGTCGAAGCTGAGTATGATGATAGTGAGCCGATGAGTTATTCGAGCATTGAAATATTCGATTCAGAGAAAAAGCTCCCGTTTCAATCAGGAAGAACCGATAGAAATGGCCGGTTCCTTTTTTATCCAGATACGATGGGGGATTGGAAGGTTGTAGTTAACGATGGAATGGGGCATCGCCTTGCATTGAAGGCAACCATTGACAAGACCCTCAATCTCAAGAAAACAGATGAACAACAGGCCAAAAGCATGAATGAGAGTTCCCTTCCCAAATACGCTCGGGCTTTGATGGGTATCTCCATCATCTTTGGAATTTCCGGGATTTTCTTTTGGTGGCGGGGAAGGAAAATCTGTGGGAAGGTTCCGGAAAGGGGTAATATCCATACCTGATAATTGAACGTCTCGGAAATTCTACAACCTATTGAATGTATAAGCTTTTGTGAGGCTTGGATTTTTGCCTCATGCCGGAATGATGGAATATTGGAATGATGGTTTTTGCGGAAGTATGTCATTTGTTGACTTGCCTGTTAAGAGGGGTTTTGACAGTAGCCCACTATCCCATTTTTCCAGAAACCATTATTCCATTATTCCATGATTCCAACATTCCAATTGTGAGCGAAGCGAACTATACACGCGGTCATAAATAATTGCGCATTATACAGTTCTCCCCTGTCTACTCCGCGAGGCAGCAATGCCTTGTGTGCGCAATTATTTATGACCGTCTGTATAACTTGATCATCAATAGTTAGTTGGTATTCACGGTATGACCCGAAATCAGCCCCCAGAAAAAATCTATTGACAGAATGTATTACATTAGCTAATATGTATTACGGAGGTGATAATATGGCTGAAACAATTAGTATCAGAATGACCCCTGAGAGAGAGCGCCTTTTCAATAGAGCACGAAAAAAGTTTAGGTTAAAGAGATATTCTGAAGTCGTAGACCTGGCCCTACAAAATGTCTTAAAAGACGAAGTAGATTATGCTGAAAAATTAGAATCTGTTTCTGGATGTGTTTCTCTTGAGGCTGATAAGGATTCCGTGCAAGCAATTCGCCATTTGAGGAATGGAAAATGATTGTTGCTGTAGACTCAAATATTCTTCTCAGCATCTTTTCCAAAGACTCTTTGTATCCTTCCGCGTCTGCCTTGCTAACAAAATTTCATTACTTTGACTATGTTATCAATGAATATATCTACCTTGAATTGGGAGTACATTTTTCTGATCTCGAGGAACTGGATCAAAATCTTGACACTTTGGAAATAAGAGTTCTAAGCCAATATCAACTCGATCATTCAATTATTGTGAAAGCCTGGAAAGCCTATCTCAAGAAAAGGGAATTCTTTTGCCCGTTTTGCAAAAAGGCTATTCTACCCATCTGCTCCCAATGCCACAACCAGGTGACCTTTAGACAAAGAATCTTGACTGATTTTATTATTGCCGGATTTGCCCTCGCGGTAGGTGACGGGATTATCACTCTTGATCCTGCATATTACAGCACCCACTTCCCTCGCCTCAAGATCTACTGTTAACCCTACGACTAATCAGGTCTCAGATTGTAACTAGTGCCCATCCGGAAATGAATCTCACAACACTGGGCACTGGCGTCAGTTTCCAATTCAGAAATGAGCAATTTTTCGCAAGGTCAAGGAACTCAAGGGATTGCGCGGAGACGTACGTCGGTACGTC
>JAUWXF010000237.1 GCA_030616475.1 Desulfobacterales bacterium | reverse complement strand
TTTCAGATCTCGCGTTTGTCGCTCCTGACACCTGACACCTGACACCTGACACCAAAAAGTAGGAACAAAAGAACTTATCTCTTGGCGCCCGCATCCTTGATAAGTGTAAACCGAGGAATGAAGGATGCCGTTATCTGTTATCCGATTTTCGATTCACGATCTTCGGTTCGGTGCCACCGTGGCGGGCTGTCCGGTTGACAACTTTAGGCACTTTCAGCCGTCGTAGCCAAGGCTACTTTGGCGAAGTCGGCTTAGCTCACTTTAGGCACTAACTGTACCTGCGTATGAAAGGCCTGAAGGAACAGATTTTGGAATCGGTCCGCCAGGACCTGGTTGAAATTGAGGTTGCCCTTACCGATAACCTAAAACCTTATCTTCCCCTGGTCTCCCATGTAGCCAAATACATTATGTTCAGCGGCGGCAAGAGGATACGCCCGCTTCTGATGGTGCTTTCAGCACGGCTTTGCGGCTACAGGGGAAACTATGACAAAACCCTGTCAGTTGTGTTTGAGTACCTTCATGCTGCCACCCTGCTTCATGATGACCTGGTTGACGGCGCCGATATGCGACGCGGCAACCCTGTGGCCCATTCGATTTGGGGAAACCCGGCCACGGTTTTGGTTGGGGACTTCCTGCTGGCCCGCTCCATTGCCATTGCAGCACGAACAAACTCTGTCCCAATCATAGATATCCTTGCCCATACAACAGCCCAAATGTCCGAGGGAGAGATACACCAACTGTTGCACCGGGGAGATATTGCTGTAGACGAAAAAGACTATACGGAGGTGATCACGCGCAAGACGGCCTATCTGATTCAAGCAGCATGTCAGGTAGGGGCCTTGCTTGCAGAGGCGACAGGGGAACAGGTGCAGGCATTGGCTGGTTATGGATATCACTTGGGGATTGCCTTTCAGATGGCTGATGATCTTCTCGATTATACGGCGGATACCAGAGTGATAGGAAAGACCAGAGGAGCGGATCTAAGGGAAGGGAAGCTGACACTACCTGTCATCTATGCGCTGGATTGCGCTACCAGGGAAGACCGCAGACGCCTTGAAACCATCATTCGAGATATGGTAGCAGTCCCCCCCACCCCGAATGGTGAACTATTACGCGATGTGGATGCTAAAGACGCAAACTTTGAGACAGTGCTGGGGCTGATCAAGAAGTACGGCGGTATTGCATACACCAGAGACCGTGCCCAGGAGCACATCGAACAAGCAAAGAAATGTCTTGAGATATTTGATGCGTCACAGGCTCGGACCCTCCTGGAGCAGCTTGCCGATTATGTGGTGGTCCGGAAAATGTAGGCGCTTAGCGCCGCAAGATCGACAAAAGAATGAAATTCGTGTTTTTTCTGGCAGAAAATTTTTTACCATTTCTTGCTTTGAGCTTTCAGCTTTCAGCTTTGAGCTTGTCCGGGCTAGGCGATTCTTGCTGATCAGGGGTTTGTTTTTCCAAGATTAACAAGCCAACTAGAGTATGACCTTTGAATCGTCCTTGTTCATCTTTGGTGATATGTTTGATCTGTGTTTTTAGATATTCTGTCTGACTTAATGAATCGGTCGTGTAGTACTTCATGTTTAACACCTCACCGACTTTTAGATGTTTCAGCAAATCAGAGTCGTTTTTGACCACGACACATATGCCCTCTGATGACAAATCCCATATTCTGAATTGATATGCGTAGGTGGCACCAGGCACTGAAAATTCCACGCTGTAATACTGATCTGCTTTAGTTCTGGGTTCACATCTTCTTTCGACACGGTTGGACATCACGACATTTTCCTTATCTTGCTTGTTGTTTGCCAGGTGTCGTATTTTGTGACGGTTTGTGTATCAGCATCCCAGAGTACGTGTCCTAAAAAAATATCTATAAACCGTATATACTATTACATGATTTATGTAAACCATAGAAATATAAAAAATGCAAGAGTCTTCATTTCCATCCTATCCATCTTGATCGGCTCGCTCCGTGATTGGGTTTTTGGGGTTTGTTGAGTTTTGGAGAGAAGCCAGTTAGTTCGTAATAAATGTATTGACACCCAGCAAATATTATGACTAAATGTATATGATCTACAAGGATAATTTTCTATGTGTGGTTCTGTGATGCGTTTGTTACCTCTTGAGCTTTTGCTTCTACCTGGACTTCTTCATGGAGGGGTCTGCTTGCGGTAATCAACGCACAATTTAGGTGATGATGGGCCGCAGGCAACAAAACCTGCGGTTTTTTTGTATAGAATCACGAAGCGATTTATAGTATAGGAATTTTCTTTTTTTGAGCGGCGAAGCCGCGTTGTATAAAATCGCGAAGCGATTTTATGAGGGGAGGAACCAATGGAAAAAATCTTTGTCTTTGATACGACTTTGAGGGACGGCGAACAGATTCCAGGGGCATGCCTTAATCCACGAGAAAAGCTGGAGATCGCCTTGCAACTGGCGCGTTTGGGGGTAGATGCGATTGAGGCCGGATTCCCGATCTCATCTCCGGGTGATTTTGAGGCTGTGAAGGCGATTGCCGAAAGGGTTAAGGGTCCTACTATCGTGGCATTGGCGCGTGCTGTTCGCCAAGATATTGAAACAGCCTGGAACACAATAAAAGGTGCTGAAAAACCTCGTATTCACGTGTTCTTACCGTCATCAGATATTCATATCCAGAAAAAGTTTGGTACAGATCGAAAAAAGCAATTAGAGCGGGGACTGGAGGCCTTAGAATATGCCAAATCTCTGTGTCCTGAGATAGAATACTCCCCTGAGGACGCTTCCAGGACTGATCTAGAATATCTGGCTAAGGTAGTGGAGCAGGTTATTGCTGCTGGTGCTACAGTCGTCAACATCCCGGACACAGTTGGCTATGCAGTTCCCGAGCAGTTCGGCCAGCTCATTGCTTATCTCAAGCGAGAGGTTTCAGACATCGACAAAATCGTGCTCAGTGTTCATTGCCATAACGACCTGGGCCTTGCCACCGCCAACACCTTAGCGGCCATTGAAAACGGAGCAAGACAGGTGGAGTGCACCATGAACGGCCTTGGAGAAAGGGCGGGGAATGCTTCCTTAGAGGAGATTGTCATGGCCATCAAAACCCGGAAGGACTATTTCAAATTCTTCACCGCGGTGAACACCCGGGAGATCATGAAGACCAGCAAGTTGGTCAGCCGGATGATGGGGATGCCGGTCCAGGCCAACAAGGCCATTGTAGGCTCGAATGCCTTTTCCCATTCTTCCGGCATCCACCAGGATGGCATCCTCAAAGACCGTGCCACGTATGAAGCTATCCGGCCCGAAGATGTGGGGATCACTGAACATGCCATGGTCCTTACGGCAAGATCGGGCAGACATGCCCTTAAACACAAGATCTCGGAGATGGGCTATGATCTCCAGGAACAAGAGTTTGAGGCTGTTTACAATCAGTTCCTCTCTGTTGCCGATAAGAAAAAGCGGGTCTATGATGAAGACGTGGCTGTCATAGTCCAGGACGTAATCTTTGCCCATCTGGATCACAGCAAACTATACGCCCTTGAATCATACAAAGTGACCACGGGCAATGGAGAGGTTCCTGAGGCCAGGGTGAGACTCCGACGGGAGAAAGTCGTTTCTGAGGCGAGTGCTCTGGGTGATGGGCCTATCGACGCTATCTTTAAGGCGATAGACAAAGTAGCTGGTGTTTATCACAAACTTGAGGACTTTCAGGTCAAGGCTGTGACCGAGACCAAGGAGGCCATGGGCATTGCTACTGTGCGGGTGTCTCGCGAGGGGTTTCGTGCTATGGGACGGGGATCCAGCACTGACATACTCAAGGCCAGCGCCAGGGCTTATGTCCAGGCCATCAACCGGCTCGACTGGTTGCTCCAGCGCAATTCTGAGACTCGCCCTGTTTAAAATTGATAAATTTCGTGACTCTGGTATATTAGGCGCTTAGTGCCGCAACATCGACAAAAGATTGTCTATGTGACGTAAGGTTTTGTATTCATATGCAATTAAAATTCGAATATCGAAATCCGAAATCCGAAACAATATCGAATGACAAAAATTCG
>JAUWXF010000332.1 GCA_030616475.1 Desulfobacterales bacterium | reverse complement strand
TCGAAATTCGAAACAAATCCGAATATCAAATGTCCAAATGTTCTAAACATTACAGATTCAGGAATTCAGGCATTTAGTTAGTATGCCAACGCATCAATCCTTCAATTTCTCAATTTCTTTGTTTTGAATTTCGAATTTTTGTCATTCGATATTGTTTTGGATTTCGGATTTCGATATTCGAATTTTAATTACATATGAATACAAAACCTTACGTCACATAGACAATCTTTTGTCGATGTTGCGGCACTAAGCGCCTAAACACCCCGTGCCAGAGTCAAGACATCCACAAATTCTGCGCCGGCCTTTATCAAGACCCGAGCACACTCATTCACAGTAGCGCCGGTTGTGTAGACGTCGTCCACTATGAGGATCTTCCGACCCTTTATTTTTTCTGGATGGCGCAGGGAAAAGGCGCCTTTAATGTTTTTCTGACGTTCTGTACGGCTGAGCGTGGTCTGAGGTTCTGTCCACCGGCTGCGGGACAACGTGAGGCCGTCGAACGGGATTCCTTCCTGCTTTGCCCACCTTGCAATCAAAAGGTGGGCCTGGTTGAATCCCCGTTCTCGGAGGCGCTTCACGTGCAGCGGCACCGAAACAAGGAGGTCAATGCCGTCCACATCCCAGAATTGAAAAAACGTCTCCCTGGTAAGGGCACTCAACGGTCGGGAAAGGGAACTTTTCTTTCGGTACTTAAGCAGATGAATGGCCTCCATAAGGCTGCCATCATATACTCCGAAGGCCCTTGCCTTTCTGAAATACTTTTTTTCAAGGAGGCACTCAGAACAGGTGTGGTCGTCTCCTTCCCGAGAAACAAAGGGGAGGCCGCATCTTGAGCAAAAAGGGGAAGCAATGGGTGTAAGGCCTTTTCGGCACGACTCACAAAAGTACGGATCAGTGACATCAGAAATCGAATACGAGGCATCCGAGCCACCAGAGGCCTGCCAGGAATTATAATAGTAGGCACTGCATATGAGGCACTTGGGCGGGAAAATAGCGTGCAGAAAGGCCTGGGACAATCTTTTTAGGAAGGCATAAGCTTTCATTGATCATTGATCATTGGTCAATAGGATTGAATATTGTCGATTGTCGATTGAATATTGGGCATCCTTCATTTTCGCCATAAAGTAGTTTACACTTTTTTTCACCACTCCAGGTTTGGGGTTTCAGGTTTCAGTGTTCAGGTTTCAGACCCGCCTGCCAACGCCTAGGTCACACCGAGGTTACAATGCCCGCATACACGGCAATGGCGGGCAGGTCTTGCGTTTCTCGCTCCTGACACCTGACACCTGACACCAAAAAGTACTAACAAAAGAATTTATCTCTTGGCGCCCGCATTCTTGATAAGTGTAAACCGAGGAATGAAGGATGCCGAATATTGGTATCATTTTAGCCCTATGAAACAACCGAATTCGAGGGAGCTCCAACGACTATCAGATTTTGAACTGGATAACTGTCTGAGGGCCTTAGGGCTCGCGCAAAAACAACTTACCATTTTGGCATCTCAGCTTCAGGCCATCTTTGACCGATACTCATTCGCAAAATCCGCGAAATAGCCAGCTATTCCTGTGGTTTTGCTCAATCGGATCGTCCAAATCTAACCCAAATCTGA
>JAUWXF010000308.1 GCA_030616475.1 Desulfobacterales bacterium | reverse complement strand
GGGTTTTCCCGTGTTTGCCTACGGCCTCTGAGGCCGCTTCTTGCCCCGCCTTAAAAGAATCCTCATTGTTGCTTTGACCCACACTTGCTGACAATTCAGACATCACGGCCTCCTTATATTCACTGTTCTTGAAACTCACGAATAAGAAGACTCCATGTTACCACGTTTTGAACAACTAAGCCCATCTTTGTGATTGTTAGGATTTTGACAGGTTGACTGATAAGTGGACACACCTTCCTTTCAGTTTCCCTGAGTCGGCTATACCCCACATATTGGGGTTGACTGTGTGTTGCCCAAACTATCGGATACTTTCCAGAATCTCTACTCTTGGAAATCTATAAATATCAAAAGCATATCAAAACCTCAACCAATTTTTCTTCCCGATCTTCGACCGTATCATGTCACCTGGCCGCTGAAATCAAAATCCCAAATAACCCCTTAATTTCAATACACAATCACCCCGTCGACCATCTCACAGGCCGTCATTAGTTCTGAGGCGATCACTTCCCGAACCCCCAGCTTCCAACCGGAAAACGGTCCGTCACAATCGACACCAACCAAGTTATAAAATCGCTACAGGATTTTATGCAACGCGGCTGTGCCGCTCAAGAAAAGGAAATTCCTATACTATCAAGTTAATTCGCTGAAATAATAGCACTTTTCCTTTGAGGTGGTTAGCTGAATGCGGATATCTTTGAAACCCTCGATAACTCTCTAATTTTTATTGACATTATCCCAGCAATCCTCTATCAACCAGATTCAACTAATATTCCAACAGGAGACCCTCATGACCAAAACCCAACTCATAGACACCCTGAGACAGGAAACCGGCCTCTCACAAACCAAATCCAAACAGGTCGTCGAGCTGTTGTTTAACAAAATGTCCAACGCCCTTGCTGCTGGCGACAGGGTCGAGATCAGGGGCCTATGCAGCATCTATGTAAAGGAATATAAAGCGTACACCGGCCGAAACCCCAAGACCGGAGAACCCACCCAGGTGCCACCCAAGAAGCTACCCTTCTTCAAGTGCAGTAAGGAACTGAAGGAAAGGGTTGATTATAAGTAACCCAAAACCAGTAATAAAATCGCTTCGTGATTTTATATACAATCCAGTTAAGGAGGCGAGCAAAGATGAAACAATTGAAGAAAGATCTAAAGGCTGTGACCAAGGAATTCGACGCTCTTACAAAAAAGACAAAAAAACTGACAGACGAACTCAAAAAGAAGGCGGTTGATCAACTGGGGAAGGCGCGAGCAGCCGTGAAACCAGAAGTCGCTGCACGAAAGACAGCCCAAGCACTAAAGTCCCTCTCGAAGACCATGGACAAAGTGATCAAGGCGGTTGAAAAGTTCGAAAAGGAACAGGCCGCTAAAAAGAAACCCAAGGCTAAGGTTAGAGCGAAAACTGCGAAGAAGGCTCCGGCGAAAAAAGCCACGACTAAGAAGAAAGCCGCAAAACCGACGGCCATTGACCAGGTGCTGGGAATTATCAAGAGGGCTAAGAAGGGTGTTGATGCTCCCACGTTGATGAAAAAGACAGGGTTTGAGGATAAGAAGATCAGGAATATTCTTTTCAGGGCAGAAAAGCAGGGAAAGATCAAGAGAGCTGGCAGGGGGATTTATGTAAGCCAATGGGGACGTTCATAAGCCAATGGGGACGTTCATAAATAAATAAGTAACTCAGTCAAGCAGTTGGAACTTAGCTCCGCTATGCTCCGCAATTGGAATACTGGAATAATGGAATGGTGGAATATTGGGTTCTGGAAAAATGGGATAGTGGGGTACTGTCAAAACCCCTCTTGACAGGCAAATCAACAAATGACATACTTCCGTCAAAAATCATCATAGCGCAAAGCTTCACTGCGTGCCCAATATTCCAACATTCCATCATTCCGGCACGAGGCAAAAAAATCTAGGCCTCGAAAACCTCCTATATTTTCAATAAGTTGTAGAAATTCCGAGACGTTTGTTTAGCTATGCGTTCACCCCTGCTCACCGCGTAACCCACATCAGGCTGGCTCATACTAAGCCGTCTGCCCAGTTCCGACAACCCGTATCCTAGCCTGAGTTTCCTACTTAATGAAGCGTTTTGTGACATTTATTTAGCCAACGCCTTTAATTTTCAAGGTAAAAGCGAGTTCATGAACAGATGTTGGGTGTATACACTGACGGGTAGTAAGAGCC
>JAUWXF010000246.1 GCA_030616475.1 Desulfobacterales bacterium | reverse complement strand
TGTCCGGTTCGAGCCCCTGGCCAACGTGCACGTCGTAGTCGAAGCCCTGGAAGTAGTGGCCATGCGTCCGCACCCAGGAGTCCCAGATCGGGATGTCGCTGCCCACCAGGTGAGGGTATTTAGGAAGTGGAGTGTTAGGCCAGCGTGGAGTGATCGTCATGGAGACCTCCGCCTGCCGCCGCCGCCGTTCCGGATTCTTTAGATTATGCAGGAGCTGGAGCTTCAGGGATATCTTCGATAACGATGCGGAGTTTGAGGGGAGTTACCGCGGTGATGGGAAAAGAGAGGGTCATGGCGATTTTGACTTCTTCGCCGTCGTCCCAATCTACGAGGATAAGATCGTGTTTATAAATGTTGGGACCTAGCTTGACGGTGGTCATGGTGTGGAGGTGGAGTTCAAGTGTCTTGTACTTGGCCATGGTCCATGGATCCTTTCTAGGGGTCTATCCATTCTTCGACGAGAAGTTGGGGGGCACTATAGTTGTCGCCTGCTTGAAAGCTGGCAGTTGCTGTGCGGAGGCGGAAGCCGGCTGGGAGTATGAGGGGAGGGAAGGGGGCGTAAATGCGGTCGCCGGTCAGAACTTCGGGTGCGGAGTATGACCAAAGGTTGTAGGAGCGGGTAAGGCTTGCGATTTGGGTGGTGGTAAATTGGTAAGCGAGCAGATCAGAGATGCCGTCATCGATGGTTAGGATGACGGATCGTGTTATAACAGTAGCATCAGTGATAAGCTCGAAATTGAGGCCAAAGAGGCGCCAGCGGCGACGGTCCGGGACAACCTCGAGAATCTCGGTCTGGGCGGCGGGGTCAGTGCCGGTGATGGAGCGGATCCGGCCGTGGAGGTTGTTGATGGTGGGGCTAACAAGCATTTAGGGGGCTATGGATCGATCCATTCCTCGATAAGGAGTTGGGGGGCGCTGAAGTTGTCGCCGGCTTTGAGTTCGTCTGTGGAAGTGCGGATGCGGGCGCCAGCTGGTAGGGACAGAAAAGGGAGCGAGTGAAAACAGGAGCAATTGGATAGTGTTTCGGCAGCGAAGATCTGTGCGAAAGAGTAGGAGTAATTGCATGATGCCGGGTGAGGGGTGGCGCAAGTGATTTTCCAAAGGATATTAGTGCCGTCATCGATGATAAGGGAGATGTGGCGGTTAGCGACGGTGCCGTCGGTGATGAGGAGGAAATAGATGCTTTTGATAGCCCAGCGGCGGCGTGCAGGGATGGTTTCGGAGATCTCGGCCTGGGCGGCAGGGTCGGAGCCGGTGATGGAGAGTAGGCGGCCGTGGACGGAGTTGATAGTTGGGGAAATTAGCATCTGGCATGGGGGTTAGAGCTCGTGGATTAAAAAGTCGTCGATGTAGAGTTCGCAAGGGGCAGCGCCAATGGTAGTAATGTTGATGAAGGATTCGAAGAAAGTGTGTATAGTATAGCCAGGATTGTGAATTTCAAATTGGGAGAGGTCATGGAAGTGGGAATCGAAGATTAAAGAGATATATTTGTCTGAGTTAAAATCTGCTAGTAGTTGGATGCGGTGCCATGCGTTAGGGGCTGGTTTCCTGTCAGTGTCAGGGATATCTTGGAGAACATTATTGTGGTCAGTGTATTGGAATTTGGCAGTATTAGGAAAGAATAAGATTTGAGCAAAGTGATGGAGTGGGATGTTGAATAGATCGAAGTAATATTCAATGGACTTGATTTTGGTGAAATCCGGAGATCTGATAAGGACAGACTGGTTGAGTTTCTTAGATGGGAGCATGTGTGTATGTATGATGGCGCCTATGGTATCATCTTCTGCTGCGCCGGTGGTGCGGGTCTTCATGTGAAGGGATTGGTTTCCAGAGTTGGCTATTGTGGGATCAAGTTCGAATATGGAGTCGCCGGCACCTATGTTTTTTGTCCATTTGAGTATTCCTTCAAAATCATCGTAGAAAGTGAACGGGCCATGGGAAGGAACTTGGCCTAAGACGGAGATACGGCGGGTGTATTCTCTGCTCATGATTCTATGACTACCTGGGCGTCTAGGGTGTGATCAAAGGTGTCAGAGTTGTTGGCATAGATTTTGAGATAGGTGCCGGCTCTACGGACCGGGATTTCATGGGGGAATTCCTTGCGTTCGTCATCGCCGACGAGGTAGGGGACCTGGCCGTAGATGCTGAGGAGATCCTCGCCGGTGGGCAGGCCGGCAGCAGGGGCGGAATCGTCGTAGGAGAGGAAGTAGCGTAATTGAAGTGTACGGTCGGTGCCCAGGGCGAAGGAAGCGATCAGGGTCCGGATGGTGTAGGTAAAATTAAGACGCTGGGAGACAAGGGTAAGCTCCCCTCCTGCGGCGACAGATCCGAAGAAGGGGAGCGTTACTTTTGCCATACACAGAGAAGAGAGCTATATGGTGCGTAGTTCAAGGGGAGCGACGAAGATGGCGCCGGCTTCTCCGTAGTTGGCGCGGAGATGGACTCGGCTGGCGCCGCGAGTGTCAATCATGTAGGCACCGTCGCGAGTGGGGTCGAAGTCCATCCAGAGGGACTTGTTGGGGATAAGGCCGCCCTGGAGAGCAGTGGACCGGACTGTGCCATTTACCCGGGCAATCATTTCGCCCAGGAGTTCGATGGTCTTGGCGCTGGCGATACCGCGTTCCATGTTGTCGACAAGCAGGCGGATGTCATCGACGGTAAAGAGAAATTCGGCGGCGCCGGGGAAGGCGGCAAGGCGGATGAGGACCGCCAGGATGTCGTTGCCGATGGGAAGGTCGATATCTTGTTCACCGGCGGCTCCAGGATCGGTGATGGAGAACAGGGTAGAGACCAGGTGGCGGGCGGGAGTGGCTTCAGGTAGTTGGATGGCAGAGAGCGAGAGAACCGCGTTTCCGCAAGTGGTGGCAGGAACGACAGTATCCTGGGGGATCGGGAACTCACCGTTGCGGGTGGCCGGGAAGCATTCTTCTGGGTCCCACAGTTTGCGGCCGAAGGGGATGATAAGGCTATAGGCCATGTGCTGGGTATCGGTGGCGTCGGGGGCAAGGGCAATGCCGCCGGATCCGAAAAGGTAGAGGTTGAGCAGGGCCAGGTCCTCGGATTGCAGGTTGATGACCTGGATGCCGGTATGTCGGACGGTGATCAGGTTGATGAAGGCAAGGATCTGAGCTATGGTGACCTCGGTGGCTTCTTCGTTGGTGCCCTCGATAGTAAGCACCAGGTGGCTGATGGGGTTGATGGGGAGATCCTCGGTGAAAACCTCAGTAGCCATGGTGTGGGCGTCGATGATGGTGGAGCGGATGAATTCAGCCATTGTAGATCCTCAGTTAAGACTTTTTAAGGGCATTGTAGATTGAGGTGGCCAGGGCCCTGATGCCGTCCACAAGGATATCATCCCATACTACAGGGGTGACCTTGACGATCTTCTCCGCGACGTAGAAGACTACTAGAACCCATTCCCAGTTGTCAGATAGCCAGACCATTAGCCGCGGACCTTTTTTTCATGCAGGGGCTTGGAGTAGGCCTCGACACGTTTGAGATTGCGGGGATCACCGGTTGCATAGCGTTCGGGTGGGGTGACGGCGGCGATGACAGCCTGGTAGGGTCCGAAACCTTCCTCGTACTCAGGTCCTGCCATTGCTACGCCCGGGCCGAAGCGATCGACGCCGACGTCAATGGCTTTACGCTGCCATTTGGAGGTGCCTACCCTGGCGACTCCCCGGCCGAAGCGGCCCTCAGCAGCGG
>JAUWXF010000309.1 GCA_030616475.1 Desulfobacterales bacterium | reverse complement strand
TTGTGCTTCATCCCCGCCCTGTTAAATGAAGGGCACCCATCTCAAAAGGTGTTGGATGGCAAGGTTTCTTGGAAACACGAACAACAAATGGGACAACTATTTAACAGGGTAAATCATTGCGACGTACCATAAGTACGCCTCATTCCTCAAGATTCGCACGCCTTGCATATGAACTTTTTACTTTGCCGTCGATGTGATGACTTTTTACGAAACCATCAAAAGTGAAAGGATAGAATTTCTTTGACGTTTAACAATTCGGTTTTAGATATTCTCTATCTTATGTATCGTAGGTTAAGGTACGTTCTTTTTTCTGACCCCTCGCCGGTAGTAGCTTCCATCAAGATAACTCATCGCTGTAATTTGCATTGCGCTCATTGCACATGGGTTAATAAAGTTACCCATGATCTGCCACTGGATAGTTGGAAAAATATCATCAACATCATCTATAAACGCGGCTGTTTTGTTGTATTCGTTGAAGGAGGTGAGCCCACATTAAGAAAAGATCTGGCAGAAATTGTAAAGCACATTAAGAACAAGGGAATGGTTTGTGTACTGTTTACTAACGGCACCAGGAAATTGCCCGATTTTGATCTGGATGCCATATGGATAAGCATTGACGGTACAGAGAAATCACATGACAATATTCGGGGAAAAGGTACCTATCGAAGAATTATGGATACCCTGCGTGATTACCCGGATAAAAACACTTATTCCATAACGACATTATCAAAAGTCAATGCTGATGAGATTGAAGCAATGTGCCGGGAGCTATCATCAACCAGCTTGAAGGGTTTGATATTCAATTTTATGTACCCCTACCAAGATGTAAGCCAAATTACACTATCCAAAGAAGAAAGAATCTCCTGCGCTCGTCAACTACTGGATTTAAAACAAAAATACCCTAAGATTGTCAGCTCTGATTCCTATTTGCGGGCTGTCGGTCAACCAGACAAGCTATGCTATCCCTGGCTTCTGCTCCTGGTGACTGCGGATGGAACCATCACCCACGGGTGCACAGTAGAGCCGGCAGAGAAGCCAAATTGCGAAGCCTGTGATATGATGTGTGGACTGGAGGCCACACTCGGATTTGAACTAGACCGTAACTCTGTACATTTTTGGAACCTTTTCAATATATTAACTTCATTCAATATTGATCATTTACCTGACTGGGCTTTACGCCCATTAAGCATAAAATATAGGCAAACAAGCTCTGTCTCACCATCCACCATTCAAAGCCAAGGGAGAAGGATTGCTTGAAGAATGCACTGAGTCAACCATCAAAAGAGTACTTGCCTGGCAACTTAAGCAGGAGATGAAAAAAAAGAAACTGACCAAATTTGTTTTGGGCCGTAAGTTAAAGCTTGAGTTGGTTTAACAGTTTGAACAGGAAACGCGTGGGACTATCAGTACAGTGAGCAGGTAAATTCGTCACATTCCCGCTCTGATAGAACATCAAACACGTAAAGGATCCTTTTCTCCTTTTCCAATCTCTTTTCCGGAACCTTCTCAAAGGTCAGGGCTCCCATTTTTTCCAGGGCTTCCCCCTTTGAGGGGATGGCTTCCAGCCCTTCAGCAATGACCTGGCCCGATTTTGTTTCCAGTACTTCCGCGTTCTCTCCGTTGGTTACTACGGCAAAGGGAACTGCGTACCTTTCAACCAGCCTTGCCGCAGCCAGTGCGGAGCGTTCCCGGCTCACCAGGGAACCAGGCCCAAAGATGATGATGGCAAAGGCCTTGCCGTCTACACAGATGACAAAATCGACCCTGGCAGTTGCCCTGTTGCCGTCCACATTCAGCGGTATTTCGCGCCGGACCTCGATATCATCTCTTGAATAGCCTTTTTCCTCTACAAGGAACCGGGCAATCTTCTGTCTGGCCCGTTCGTCATGGGTATCCACGATGGTGCGGCCGGTGATGTAATCGACGGTTTCCCCCAAAATCAGATGATGTGTCGACACGATATCCTCCCAACCATTGACGGCTTCGTAAAAAGTCCATCTGCGGCGTTCTGCTTCATCCCCGCCCTGTTAAATGAAGGGCACCCATCTCAAAAGGTGTTGGATGGCAAGGTTTCTTGGAAACACGCACAACAAATGGGACAACTATTTAACAGGGTAAATCATTGCGACGTACCATATGTACGCCTCATTCCTCAAGATTCGCACGC
>JAUWXF010000137.1 GCA_030616475.1 Desulfobacterales bacterium | reverse complement strand
TGAATCTCACAACACTGGGCACTGGCGTCAGTTTCCAATTCAGAAATGAGTAATTTTTCGCAAGGTCAAGGACAATTCCGCAGGACAGCGGAATTGGACAGCCGTTAGTCTGCCCGCTAGGGCGAGGGGCATGGATGACCCGAGTCAAATCAAGGGATTGCGCCGAGACGTACGTCGGTACGTCGCACAAGCGATCCCGCAGATTGACGCCGAGATTGCGAAAAATGGCCATTTCTGGATGGAAACTAGCTATCATTCCCTTTGTCCAACCACTATGTCATACTAACCCACGGGGCAGGCCCCGTAAGCGCTAAGTTATTTTGTAAACATTCACAGGTTGCATTTATGCCGTACGGGGGTGTTTTGAAAGATGAACGTCGAACATATTAAAAGATGAACGTCCAACATCGAACATTGAACGTCGAACGTCGAACGTCGAATAATGATGTCGCTCCGCTCCTCAAATTATTCCAACATCGAATAAAAAACAAACACCCGATACCGAACATTCAACGGCTATTTCTGTTTCTTTTCAGCCGTTTTGATACTCGTAACGAAAATCCAAGTTAGTTCGCTTCGCTCACAATTGGAATGTTGGAATAATGGACACGAAGTGAAGCCTGCGCTCATGGTGGAATAATGGGTTAACCTGCCCGCCATTGCCAGAGATGCTAGCATGTAAACTGCATGCCGTATGTGGCGCTGGCAGGCGGGGAGGATTTAAGACAAATTAGAAATGATTCTTTTCGGTCTTTTATCCCCAACATTCCATTGTTCCATTATTCTATAATTCCAGATCAATGGCACAGAAAACTGCCACCGAAAGATAAATGATTACAACCGGTTGTAGAATTTCCGAGCCGTTTAATTAATGGTACACGCTGAATAAGTTTTAACCATCGCTGGGTCTCCCTTTTCCCCATTCAACGTTCGATGTTGGACGTTCGATGTTCGATGTTCATCTCTTTCAGTCCTTTGGGGAGTCCGCTGGCCACGGAACGAAACCATTATTCAACGGGGCAGGTAAGACCTGTACGTGGTATCGCCTTTTGGGGGGTCTTCTTTGATATGATTTCGGGGATAAACTCCTTCTTGTTGGAAAGCTTATCACATTTTTTCTTCAGCCATACGAATGCGCCCGAAAAGGCGAGCAGGCCAAAGAGCCCCACAAGAACATTCTTATCAACCGAAATCACCCCGGATAACAAATGTCCTAAAACAATGCCTCCTACCATGGCAAGGATAGGTAACATATAAACCAGGAACGATGCCTTTAACAGGGAAGACCCCCTGATACTGATGGTCACAACATCCCCAACCTCGGCCCCGACTGTGTTGCGTGCCCTTACCTCCGCATTGGCGCCACCGCCCCCAAGGGAGGTGCAGGCATCCCTGGCCTTGCAACCTTCGCACGCGGGTTCCAGTCTGGTTAGCACAAGGGCCATGCGCCCCTGGACCGCTTTTACCACGGCAGTTTTGGTCAGCGAGCTAGCCATGTTCGTTCACCCTCAAGAAGGGATCGATTTCCGTTTGACTGACATTCCTTATCTGTTCTAAGGTACGTTGTGATTTTTCCTAACCCGGACAAGTCGGAACCAAAAAAAACAAATTTATCACGAAAACACGAAGGTACGAAGAGACGAAAGTCTTGTTATTTCGTGCTTTCAACATTTCGTGTATTGCGGCGTTCGCCTTGAGAAGAGGCGTGATTATCTTTTGAATTTTCTGCCAGAAAAAACACGACTTTTATTAGTAACCGACTAAAAAGGAACCTTATCATGGAATCTTTCAAAAATAAAGTCCTTGAAGCGACTGAGTTTGTTCGGGCCAGGATCGCAGACCGGCCGCTGATAGGATTGCTGATCGGAACCGGCCTCGGTGACACGGTGGATGGCATGGACAAGGTCATATCAGTTGAGTACAAAGAGATACCCCACTTCCCGGTGCCTACGGTTCCAACTCACCACGGGAGGGTGTTGTTTGGCAACATGGCAGGCAAAGCGGTCATGGCCATGCAGGGGCGGTTTCACTATTACGAAGGATACAGCGTGCGAGAAATCACCCTCCCGGTGAGGGTCATGCAGTTGCTGGGGGTCAAGAGCGTTATATTGTCGAATGCAGCAGGTGGGATTAATCCCCTGTTTGATACTGGTGACATCATGGTCATCACTGACCATATCAATCTTACGGGCAACAATCCTCTCATCGGGCCGAATGTGGACGAGTGGGGACCGCGGTTTCCTGACATGTCTCAGGTGTATGACCGCAGGCTGATAGCCCTGGCCGAAGAGGCTGCCCTCGAAAACAATATCCGGGTCCAGAAAGGTGTTTATGCGGGGCTTCCCGGCCCCTCCCTTGAGACCGGCGCTGAAATTCGGTTTCTCAAAACCATCGGGGCCGATGCCGTTGGGCTCTCTACGATCCCTGAAGTAATTGCAGCGGTCCACGGCGGGATGACCATCCTCGCCTTTTCGGTGATTACCAACATGAATCTTCCGGATCATTTGAAGCCAGCTCGGGTGGAGGAGATCATCGCTGTTGCTGAGCAAACGGCACCCCGCCTCCAGGCCATCATAAGGGGGGTCGTGGGAAAGTTGCCGCTTTAGACAGATTTCGGAATGCGGATTTTGGATTGATGATTGGCGATTGACGATTGGGGAATGAAACGGTTTCAAAATGCGGGAGTGTTTTCAAGCCGACAGGCGCAATGTGGAATGTAGAGCGCAAAGAGCATAGCGCAAAACGAAAGAACAATGAATTCGAAGGCTATTCGCTATGTGTCAATCCTTGGTTGTGGGTTGTCAATCATCAATCGTCAATCGAAAATCGTCAATTAACCAGCAACGTGCAACTAGCAACCAGAATCCACGTCAATGAAACCAGTTGATATATTAATTAGAAACGGATCGGTCCTGACCATGGGCCCCCGGGATACCCTGATTAAAAAGGGGGCCGTGGCCGTAGCCGGAGATCGGATTGTCGAGGTGGGCACAGAAGATGCCTTGGCGGCCTCCTACCAGGCCGCAAGAACCATTGAGGCACGTGGCGGGATCATCATGCCGGGTCTGGTAAACACCCACACCCATGCGGCCATGACCTGTTTTCGCGGGCTGGCCGACGATCTGCCCCTCATGACATGGCTTCATGATTATATTTTTCCTGCCGAGGCCAAACTCACCTTTGATAACGTCTATCAAGGGACTCTCCTTGCCTGTTCTGAAATGATCCTTTCAGGCACGACCACTTTCTGCGACATGTATCTCTTTGAAGAGGCTGCGGCCCAGGCTGTTAGAGAGGCGGGGATGCGCGCTGTGGTGGGTGAGGTGATCTACGATTTTCCATCCCCGAATTACGGTCCTGTGGAAGAGGGCTTGAAGTACACAGAGGCCCTGATTAAAAAGTGGCGGGATGATCCCCTGATTACCATCGCAGTGGAACCCCATTCTACCTTTGTCTGCTCTCCGGAGTTACTGCAAAAGGCCCGGGCCATTGCCGATCGAAACGGTGTGCTTATGGTCATCCACCTATCGGAAACAGAGCAAGAGGTGGCACAGATCAGGGAAGAATATGGGCGCACCCCTGTGGCCCATCTGGCAGACATAGGATTTCTCAGCCCAAACCTGATTGCTGATCACTGCGTAGTCCTCACCGCAGAAGATATGGTGCTCCTGAAAGACTTTGACGTAAAAATAGCTCATAACCCGGAGAGCAATATGAAGCTTGCCTCAGGCGTGGCTCCCATCCCTGAACTCCTTAAACATGGCATCACAGTGGGGATCGGGACCGACGGTTGCGCCAGCAACAACAATCTGGACATGTTTCAGGAGATGGACACCGCAGCCAAGCTCCACAAGGTGCACACCCTTGATCCCACGGTGATGGACGCCCGGACTGTGGTGAGGATGGCAACCATTGATGGGGCCCGGGTGTTGGGAATGGACGCGATCACTGGTTCACTGGAGGCGGGCAAGAAGGCCGATATTATAGTTATCGACATCAGACGTCCGCACCTGATCCCCCTGTACAATATTTACTCCCATCTCGTCTATGCGGTCACGGGCAGTGATGTGGTCACAGCCATCGTGAACGGCCGGGTGTTGATGGAAGAGCGCGTCTTGGCTACCATCGACGTGGATGAAGTGATGGCGGCAGTAAACCGGATTGCTGAAGGCATTGTTGTGAAAACCAGCGACTGATCAAAAAAGCAGGCCAAGCAACAATCTCTGCCTGCCCCGTGAAATGCGTAGCTATTTAGTGCGTGAACGAAAAGTCATATTCAGGCAAAATCCGAATATCGAAATCCGTACTGTTCTCAAGGCGTGAGCCGCAAATCCGAAACAAATTCGAATACCGAATGACGAAATGACCAAAACTAATACGTTGACAATCCGATGTTTTTGTCATTGGAGCATTCTTATTTCTGTCATTGTTTCGGATTTCGAATTTCTGACCGAAAAAACAGAGGCTTTCGGTCAAGCACTATTTAACCAGGGCGATCTCTGTGTGCTCGAGCGGAGCGGGTGAGAGCAAAATATGCAAAAAGACCCAGTCTACGATATTGTGGTTCATAACGGCACGGTCTTAACGCTCAACGAGGGTTTCGATATTTTCAACAGGGGTCTGGTGTGCATAGCCGATGGCAGCCTGAAGCGCGTTGAGGACCGGCCAGCCAGTGAGCCGCCCCCCTCAGCCCGCCATGTCATAGACGCCTGCGGGGGCATCATCATGCCCGGGTTGGTGAACACCCATACCCATGCAGCCATGTCCCTGTTTCGGGGCCTGGCCGATGATCTCCCTCTCACTATCTGGTTGAACGACTACATATTTAAGGCTGAAGCTCGGTGGTTGAATCCTGAAAGGGTGTATACCGGCACGCTGCTTTCCTGCGCGGAGATGCTTTTGTCCGGCACCACCACATTCTGTGACGGTTATTTTTTTGAGGATGCAGTGGCTGCTGCCGTGCAAAAGTCGGGGATGCGGGCCATCCTTGCACAGGGGATTGTGGACTTTCCCGCCCCCGGGGTTCCTGATCCTAAAAAAAACGTGGCAGAAGCCGCGCGATTCATCGAGGGATGGACCGGGAAAACCCCCCTGATAACCCCGGGGCTGTTCTGTCATTCCCCGTACACATGCTCTGAGGAGACACTCAAAGAGGCCCGCAGAGTAGCTGACGAGGCTGATTCCCTGTTTCAAATCCATGTAGCCGAGACGCAAGAAGAGGTGAAAGAGATTCAACAGAGGCAGGGGGCAAGCCCTGTTCAATACCTTGACCACATTGGGGTATTAAACGCCAGGACTCTCCTAATTCATGCAATCTGGGTGAACGAAGCAGACATAGCGTGCATGGCCAGGCATCGTGTGGGGGTGTCGGTCGCAACGGAAAGTGAGATGAAGCTTGCCTCGGGCGTGGCCCCGATCCCGGAGTTTCTGAAAAAGGGGCTTGCCGTAGGGATCGGCACGGATGGCTCTGCGAGCAACAACGATCTGGACATGTTTCAGGAGATGGACACTACGGCCAAGCTCCACAAGGTGCTTACCCTTGATCCCACGGTTCTCGATGCCAGGCAGGTCTTAGCTCTGGCTACCAGAAGCGGTGCAGAGGCTATCGGCCTCGGGAAACAGATAGGCTCGCTTGAAAACGGCAAGAAGGCCGATCTAATCATTATCGACACCCACAAACCCCATCTGACCCCCCTTTACGACCCTGTCTCTCACCTAATTTATGCTGCAAGTGGCAGTGATGTCCGGGATGTCATCATTGACGGCCAGTTGGTCGTCCGGGACAGAGCGCTTCTTACCTTCGGTCTTGAACCCATCTTCGATTCGGTCGCAGATCTGGCCCGCCAGATTGCCTCCTACTAAGTACACACTTCCCTCCCTTGTTCAGCACATGGGTATATATCATGGTTGTGGAAACGACCATGACAACAGGTTTTATAATATATAATATAATTCCCTTCAAAATTCGGGCAGTTGTGGAAACCCAAAGGTCAGGTCAAAACGTCCAGTTAAGGGCGAAAGCTTAACATATCGGTTCGTCGGAGCGGAAAAAGGAAGCCCTTAAGTTCAGACCCATTCGCACCTATACGAACGCCAGGGTAAGCGGGCACCATTTGTGACTTTGGACTTGACGGATCGGTTATTGTCGTTCATATAGACGAATCAGCCTCAAAGCCCATGTTTCCAACAATAAGATCTAACACTTTCTTTTACAAAAACTTTGGCAGACTTGTTGCAACCCTTTGTTCCTATGTTATAATAAGCTAAGATGACATAACACAAAAGAACAGAAGAATGATTATCACACACCATAGAGAAAAACTAATAAATGCAATAATATACTTTGCTAAGCACACCAAGAAGTGTGGGAAGACAAAGTTGATGAAGCTTCTCTATTTCTTGGATTTCATGCACTTCAAACAAACCGGAAAATCCGTCACTGGACTGGACTATTATGCCTGGAAAATGGGGCCGGTTCCCAAGACTCTATGGAAGGAAATCTCCGGTGATATGGGTGACGACCTGAAGAAGGCCATAGCTATCAGACCGATTGAAGATTTTCACAAAATAGTATCTAAGAAGAAGAAATTCGACAACAAACACTTCACCAAGCGAGAAATCAAGTTGCTTGAACTGACCGCAGATATTTTTAAGGAAGCGGATGCTGAGCAGATGGTAATGGTTTCGCACCTCAAGAACAAACCGTGGGACAGGACGTTAAAGGAAAAGGGGAAACTTGCAAAAATAGATTATATGCTTGCCATTGACGATGCCGATGATAGCCTGTCTTATGAGGATGCCCTTGAAAGAAAACGAGACATAGATGAAATGCATAGAGTATTTGGGACGATTGAAGCTTGAGGGGCTCTGTCTACCTTCACAGAAATCTACAGTTCCCAAATGGCGAGAAGGGAATAAAGCTACTCGTTCAACTCAACACTCCATTAACAGGTGAACCCTACCTCTTTGTTAGAACAACCTCACAGAAGAAAAACCGGCCTGTAATCCCTGGATGCATTCCCCGTCTAAGCCTGTTTTATGTTGAAGCTGGTAAGCCGTTTTTTAAGGAAAACACCTGGATACAACTATTCCCTATTTACCCATTCTCTCCGGCCTATATGGTAAAAAAGGGACGTGAAGGAGATCTCGAAGAAATAAAGGGGCACATCCCCAACCAGAAAATGAACGAGATAGCCAATTGTTTTAAACGCATAGACGATGTATCATTTTATCACCTCAAACTGATCCAAAAATCACGTAAAGCCTAAGCGTCTTCTTTTTCTGACTGGCAAACACCAAGGGCAGGGCCATCAATGGCCCTGCCCTCTTGTTGGCTAGTGGCCCAACCATCCCTTATCCCTCAGAATGCTTGACAAAAGCCTGCCTTGTTAGGCTTGCTTCCATATTTTGCATACAGATCTTTGTTTATTTCGATCTAATGCTTTTTGACAAGGAGGCTGGCATGTATGAACTTACAATTCTTACAATATTGGCTATTTTACTGGCTCCAGTGATTGCGTTACGGGTAAATGCGTGGCGTGACAGCAAGAAGGAAGCCAAAGAGAGAAAGATGTACATATTCAGGACACTAATGGCAGAACGAGCAAGAGGAGGGACTAGGGACTAGGGGACAGAGCCATTCTTACTTTCAGTCTTGAACCCATCTTCGATTCTGTCGAAGATCTTGCCCGCCAGATTGCTTCCCACTAAGGAGGACGGCTTCGCAAAAAGTGCCTCATGCGGATATGCTCTCTGACCTGATCCAAGAGTTTTTTCGGTTTGTTGTTCATACGTCCCCTCACAGTTTTTCTTGATTTTTCCTATTTATGCGGATATGTTACGAAAAATTTGAACGGGGATCGGAATTGCCCATAACCCGGCGTAAGATGGAAAAAATCCGCATTTGGTCATCACTACCTGGGTTATGTGGAAAAATCTTCCCACTTGCCAGACATGGTGTAAAAAATTCCACGTTCCCATGTCACAGCGGAAAAAATTCTGCTTCTTGCAAGGAACACGGAAAAACGTGGAAATATCTCCACTGGCTTACTAGTTGGATGCAGAAAGACAAGGAAGGAACATCATGGATATTCAGTCACTAACAACATTCTTCATGTGGTGTACAATCATAAACGGAGCTCTGTTGGTCCTCTGGGCCACAATGTGTATATTGGCCCCGGATTTGGTGTATCGTACGCAAAGCAAATGGTTTCCCATTCCCCGAGAAACCTTCAACGTGGTCATCTACTCGTTCCTCGGGTTGTTCAAAATCGTCTTTCTGGTCTTCAATGTCGTTCCCTACGTGGCTCTGCTGATCGTCGGATAAAAAGGAGCATCCAACAAAGCCTTGCACTTGACGGCTATTCCGCTGCGCTCCATAGCCGCAAGTGAAGGCAGGCGTTGGGCTCCAAAACAAAATGACACCAATTCGTAAAGCAGCGCTTAAAACAGCTGTCGTCTTTATAAGCGCCTTTGTCTTGCTTATTATAGTGGTAGAATTTTTCAATTTGAATAAGGTTATATTCGATTCTTTTCTTTTTGATACAGAGTTTTACCAGAATCCAAGTTGGAGGTATTTATCATTTGTGATCATTGTTGCCTCTGCCAGTGTTACAGGAATACTTGGCTACGTAATTGCAAAAAGGAAAAATCGTAATGTACATAATTGGGCTGGTCTCTGTTTTTTACTCAATATCTGGGGTGTAATATTCTTGAGCTTTCTGCCTTCTTCAGAGGCAGAACGGGATTGACAAACGATTGCTCAGGACGAGATAGGGGACGTTCGTTCCGAGCGTTCTTGACGGGAAAGTGGAAGGGGACGTTCGTGCAGAGCGTGCGCAGGGCTTGCTGATTAGGACCAAATCGCTTATGTGTTGCAGGAAATGTTTCATGGTG
>JAUWXF010000215.1 GCA_030616475.1 Desulfobacterales bacterium | reverse complement strand
TGACATTATAGCGCTTTATTAGCTTGGCTGCTATCCCGAGAAAGGAATGATGGAATATTGGAATGATGGAATGATGTAGAAGATAAAAAGACCAAAATCCACTTAAACCCATTATTCCACTATTCCATTATTCCACTATTCCAATTGCGTAGCGAAGCGAACTAACTTGTAAACTTCAATAGTGCCACGAAGGCAAATGATCATCAGAAGATGACAGGCCTCGTGGCTTTTTTTTGTAACATTTTAGTTTTTTGAAAACATTTAGGCTCGCTTTTTCAATAGGCTAAATTGATACTTTTTTTTGAAAGGAGGTAACAAATGAAAAAATGTTGTTTTGTTGCGGCAGTGGCATCTCTGGGCATGTTCATCCTTTCACTTGCGGCGGCAGGTCCGGCCTTAGCGCACTTTGGCATGGTCATACCCTCCGACCAGATGGTCATGCAGGGGGAAAACACCAACATCAACGTGGATCTCATGTTCTGGCATCCCTGTGAGGGCATTGGCATGGAACTGGTCAAACCCGCCAAGCTTGGTGTAGTGATCAATGGTCGGGAGACAGACCTGCTGGGCTCTCTCAAATCCACAAGGACGAAGGGGCATCAGACATGGACCGCAAGTTGCAAGATAAAGCGCCCTGGTGTCTACATGTTCTATATGGAGCCTCAGCCCTACTGGGAGCCAGCAGAGGACTGCTACATTGTCCATTATACGAAGGCTGTGGTGACCGCTTTTGGCGATGATGAGGGCTGGGATGAAGAGATTGGACTCAAGACCGAGATTGTGCCCCTGTCCAAACCGTATGGCCTGTACACCGGTAATGTTTTCCAGGGAATCGTTAAATTGTACGGCAAACCCGTGCCCTATGCCGAGGTGGAGGTGGAGTATTACAATAAGGATGGCAAATACAGTGCCCCTACCGATTACATGGTGACCCAAACCATCAAGGCAGACAGCAACGGTGTGTTCACCTATGCTGCACCGAAGGCTGGCTGGTGGGGCTTTGCCGCCCTGAACACCTCGAACACCAAGATAAAATATAAGGGTGAGGACAAGGAGGTTGAACTAGGGGCTGTCCTGTGGGTCAAATTCCACGACATGAAATAAAATGGGTTGCAGGTTACGAGTTCCGAGTTGCGGGTTTTCCTTACTGCTTACTGTTTACTGCCTACGACTACTGGAATGATTTTGACAACCAACAACGGACAACCCCACAACGGACAGTATTGAATCATGCATATCTCGGAGGGGGTGTTATCCCCAGGTGTTCTCATAGTAGGTGCATCCCTCACGGCAGCAGGCGTTGCTGTTGGCTTGAGAAAGCTTGATCATGAAGAAATTCCATCGATGGGTATACTCTCGGCCGCTTTTTTCGTAGCATCTCTGGTTCATGTACCCATTGGTCCTTCTTCGGTTCACCTGATTCTTAACGGCCTGCTGGGGCTCATGCTCGGCTGGAAGGCATTTCCTGCCATCCTGGTGGGTCTTGCACTCCAGGGCCTTCTTTTCCAGTTCGGCGGTATTACAACACTTGGTGTGAACACCCTGAATATGGCCCTTCCTGCCGTCATATGCTACTACTTGTTTGGGTGGGGTCTGAGGATCGGCACCAGACACCTCGTATTCACCGTCACGGCCTTCGCATGCGGTCTTTGTGCTGTTTTAGTCAGCGGTGTGCTGGTAGGATTTTCCCTGTATTTCACCGGCGAGGCTTTTTTGCCTGCAGCCAAGGTGGTGGTGGCTGCCCATTTACCCGTAATGGTCATTGAGGGAGTCTTGACGGCTGCTTGTGTCCTCTTTCTCAGGAGGGTAAAATCGGAATTATTGGAGGGACAGTATGTGCCGAAATCGTCATCGTAGTCCTCGTGGGACCCGCACTAGACGCTGTATTATTGATCTCCTCTTGCCAGCCATATGGCTCGTTCTTTGCGTTACACCTGCCTGGGCACACAAGGTCATGATTTTTGGCTGGGTAGAGGGAGATACGGTTTACACGGAGAGCAAGTTCAGCGGAGGGAAGAAAGCCAAGAACTGTACTGTGGTGGTTTACGATAAGGAAGGAAACCAACTCCTGGAGGGGAAGACAGACGAACAGGGAGAGTTTTCCTTCAAGGTACCCAAAAAGACCGATCTCAAGATTGTCCTGAAGGCTTCCATGGGCCACATGGCGGAGTGGGTGATACCGGCCGACGAGATCACGGCAGATGGCCCTATCTCTGAGGAGAGAAGCACCCCTGATGTTGGTCTTCAAGTTGCTACCAAAGAGGGATCTCCTTCGGTAGAGACTAAAACGAGCGGTGAGCTACCTGCTCCTGCGGCTGTTGGCATGAGCCGGCAAGAGGTCAAGGCCCTCATCGATGAGTCCCTGGACAGGAAGCTTGCGCCGATCCTCAATATGCTGGTCGACTCCCTGGATCGTGGCCCCAGGGTGAGCGAGGTGATAGGTGGTATAGGCTATATCTTTGGTCTTGTAGGGGTTGCCTTGTATTTTGCAAACCGGCGAAGAAAAAAATAGTAGCGTCATATGATTGTAGAATTGGCCGGAGGAGATTCTTTGATTCACCGTCTTGATCCTCGCGTCAAGATTCTTGAGGTGTTCCTTTTCTCCGTTGTTGTGGCCGTCTCGACCCGGTTCGTGGTTCTGGTATCAGCCCTCGCTCTTGGAGTTTGCGTGACATGGCTGGGAAGAGTGCCGATAAAGGAGCTTCTACGCCGCCTTGTCCCGGTTAATATGTTGATCATTTTCCTCTGGTTCTTTCTTCCATTTACCGTTGAAGGGGAACCCCTCTTTTCAGTGGGTCCGCTGGTGGGGACCCATGAGGGGGTGTCATATGCCGCCCGGATCAGTATCAAATCGAACGCCATTATGGTCGTATTGATTGTATTAGTCGCCTCAACCTCCATCTTAACCTTGGGCCGGGCCATGCATGAACTGAGGGTCCCGAAAAAGATCGTTCACCTCTTTTTCTTTACCTACCGCTATATTCATGTCATTCACCGGGAGTATGTTCGACTGGTAAATGCCATGAAGGTTAGAGGTTTCCGTCCGGGAAACAACATGCATACATACAGGACCCTCGCCTACCTGGTGGGAATGCTTCTCGTGAGGAGTTGCGACCGGGCACAAAGGGTTCACAATGCCATGCTGTGTCGCGGTTTCAGAGGGAACCTGTATAGCCTCAGTGAGTTTTCCCTTAAAGCCACTGACATGATTTCCTTTATTTTGATGCTGGCTGTAATCCTGGCATTGGGGGTATTGGAATGGACAAAAATAGCCTGATCATCAATCTCCAGGATATATGCTTTGCCTATCCGGGCCGCGCCCCAGCCCTTGACAAGCTCAACTTACAATTCCACCAGGGTGACCGGATGGGCTTGATGGGACCCAACGGAAGCGGGAAAACCACCCTGTTTTACGTTATCATGGGACTCTTAAAGCCCTCCTCGGGCAGGATCGAGATCTTTGGCAGGCCCCTCAAGCAGGAAAAAGACTTTAGAATGGTCCGTCAAAGAATCGGTTTTCTTTTTCAGGATGCTGACGACCAGTTGTTTAGCCCCACGGTTTTAGAGGATGTGGCCTTTGGCCCGTTAAATCTGGGCAAATCACAGGACGAGGCCAAGACGATTGCCCGAAGGACATTGGAGTCCCTGGGCTTGGCCGGATTTGAGGATAGGATCACCCACAAGCTATCCGGGGGAGAAAAAAGGCTTGTCTCTCTTGCTACGGTTATGGCGATGGAACCGGAGGTATTGCTTCTGGATGAACCAAGTACAGGCCTGGATGAGACAACAGAAAAGAGACTTGTTGATATTCTGAAGGGCGTTGACTTTTCTTACATCCTTGTTTCCCACAACATCGACTTCCTCATGGAGACAACCAACCATATCACCTATATGACCAACGGGAAGATTTCTCTTGATGAGGACTCCATTCCCCACACCCACCTTCACGTCCACAAGCATGGCAGATATGCCCACAAACATGGTCTAAGCTCGCCAGGCAAAAAAAGCTAGTTACACTAATTGCTCAAATGTGGCATTTCTTTTCACAACGTATAACCGCAGATACCCAATGCCGGCGAACCAGGCCTTGATGGAGTATAAGATAAGAACTTAGCTCCGCTTCGCTCCGCAATTGGAATGATGGAATACTGGAATGATGGAATGATGGGTTGAAAGGAATCAAAACAATTCAAAAGTGATTCTTTCCGCTTTTATCCCCAATATTCCACTATTCCAACATTCCATTATTCCATGTGGTTGCCAAAATCGATAGCCATTAAAAGGCTTATGATGTCAGCAGGTTGTAGAATTTCCGAGACGTAAATTAAAGGAAACGCTCGAATTGGTTAGGCTGGCATGATCTTTGCGATTTTACGGATTCAAACACCTGTTAATACCAGGCTGCGGCAGGAAAAACGTGGCGGCTAAAAACAGTTGACAAAAATTTTTCTCGTTGGCATAGTACTATATACAAAGGCACCAAGAAGGTGCGCTTTACTTTTCTTTAAACAACCTATTAAACGTCTCGGAATTTCTACAACCTGTTGACATTATAGCGCTTTATTAGCTTGGCTGCTATCCCGAGAAAGGAATGATGGAATATTGGAATGATGGAATGATGTAGAAGATAAAAAGACCAAAATCCAC
>JAUWXF010000299.1 GCA_030616475.1 Desulfobacterales bacterium | reverse complement strand
TCGTACTAGGGATAAATTCCCTCAATTCTCCTACGCCCACAGAGGATAGGGACCGAACTGTCTCACGACGTTCTAAACCCAGCTCGCGTACCGCTTTAATTGGCGAACAGCCAAACCCTTGGGACCTGCTCCAGCCCCAGGATGCGATGAGCCGACATCGAGGTGCCAAACAGCCCCGTCGATATGAACTCTTGGGGGCTATAAGCCTGTTATCCCCGGCGTACCTTTTGTCCGTTGAGCGGCGGCCCTTCCATTCGGAACCGCCGGATCACTAAGGCCTACTTTCGTACCTGCTCGAGATGTCTCTCTCGCAGTCAAGCTCCCTTATGCCTTTACACTCCACGGTTGGTTTCCAATCAACCTGAGGGAACCTTCGCGCGCCTCCGTTACCTTTTAGGAGGCGACCGCCCCAGTCAAACTACCCACCAGACACTGTCTTTCGCCCTGATTCAAGGGTCGAAATTAGAACCATAGAAGAGCAAGGGTGGTATTTCAAGGGCGGCTCCACCCCGACTGGCGTCAGGGCTTCAAAGCCTCCCACCTATCCTACACATGCTATCCCAAAATCCAATGTCAAGCTGTAGTAAAGGTGCCGGGGTCTTTCCGTCTTTTCGCGGGTAGACGGCATCTTCACCGCCAATTCAATTTCGCTGAGTCCCTGGTTGAGACAGTGCGGAAGTCGTTACGCCATTCGTGCAGGTCGGAACTTACCCGACAAGGAATTTCGCTACCTTAGGACCGTTATAGTTACGGCCGCCGTTTACTGGGGCTTCGGTTCAAAGCTTCTCTCCCCCGACGAATCGAGGGAAATAACATCTCCCCTTAACCTTCCAGCACCGGGCAGGCGTCAGACCCTATACATCGTCTTGCGACTTAGCAGAGTCCTGTGTTTTTAGTAAACAGTCGCTCCCGCCGTTTCTCTGCAACCCCCTTCGGCTCCGCTCGCAAGGAACTTCACCTAATGAGGGCACACCTTCTTCCGAAGTTACGGTGTCATTTTGCCGAGTTCCTTAACCAGGGTTCTCTCAAGCGCCTTGGGATACTCTCCCCGCCTACCTGTGTCGGTTTACGGTACGATCACCTGATTATCTCGCTAGAGGCTTTTCTTGGCAGCATGGGATCAACCAGTTTGTTCCGCAAAGCGGATCCTCATCGCTTCTCGGCGTTGAATGAAGGGGTGGATTTGCCTGCCCCTTCCGCCTACCAGCTTGAACCACCTATTCCAACAGATGGATGATCTACCCTTCTGCGTCCCCCCATCACTCTCATCCCGCAAGCGGGACATTGATAATCGGGTGGTACAGGAATATTAACCTGTTTTCCATCACCTACGCCTTTCGGCCTCGGCTTAGGGATCGACTAACCCTGAGCAGATTAACTTTACTCAGGAAACCTTGGGCTTACGGCGTGCCGGTTTCTCACCGGCATTATCGCTACTCATGTCAGCATGGTCTCTTCTGTTTAGTCCACCGGTTCTCACGATCCGGCTTCAACCCAAAACAGAATGCTCCCCTACCAGAAGCGATAAATCGCTTACCTTTAGCCATTAGCTAATAGCTATTGGCCACAGGTGGCGACGAAGTCGCTCCTCCGCAGCTTCGGTGATGTGCTTAGCCCCGTTACATTTTCGGCGCAGACCCACTCGGCCAGTGAGCTGTTACGCTTTCTTTAAAGGATGGCTGCTTCTAAGCCAACCTCCTGGGTGTCTGTGCATTTCCACATCCTTTCCCACTTAGCACATACTTAGGGACCTTAGCTGGCGGTCTGGGCTGTTTCCCTCTCGACCATGGATCTTAGCACCCACAGTCTGACTCCTGCAATACGAACTGACGGTATTCGGAGTTTGGTTAGGTTTGGTAATCTTGTAGGACCCCTAGCCCATCCAGTGCTCTACCCCCGTCACTCAATTTTGCAAGGCTATACCTAAATATATTTCGGGGAGAACCAGCTATTTCCAAGTTTGATTAGCCTTTCACTCCTATCCACAGCTCATCCAAGCGGTTTTCAACCCACACTGGTTCGGGCCTCCATCCCGTGTTACCGGGACTTCACCCTGGCCATGGATAGATCACTTGGTTTCGGGTCTACTTCACGCAACTAATACGCCCTGTTCAGACTCGCTTTCGCTACGGCTACACCTAGCGGCTTAACCTCGCTACGCAAACGTAACTCGCTGACTCATTATGCAAAAGGCACGCAGTCAGGCTGAATAATCCCGGGGCGAACCCACGGCACTATTCATAGCCCTTCCACTGCTTGTAGGCAGACGGTTTCAGGTACTATTTCACTCTCCACACAGGAGTACTTTTCACCTTTCCCTCACGGTACTAGTTCACTATCGGTCACCAGTTAGTATTTAGCCTTAGGAGGTGGTCCTCCTAAATTCTCACAGGGCTTCCCTTATCCCATGATACTCGGGTGCCTGAAAAAAGAGGTCTTT
>JAUWXF010000207.1 GCA_030616475.1 Desulfobacterales bacterium | reverse complement strand
TCATTCGGTATTCGAATTTGTTTCGGACCCGCCTGCCATCGCCACGTACTTCGTGCAGCTTACATGCTAGCATCTCTGGCAATGGCGGGCAGGTTTCGGGTTTCGATATTCGGATTTTGCCTGAATATGACTTTTCGTTCAGGCACTATCTAACCCTCTACACTAATGGTTGACGAGGACGATGATTGTTTTAAAATCTCGTCGGCATAAAGCTTTTGCAATGCCATAAGCGAAAGCAGCCAGGCAAGCGACGACTCGGCGCCTTCATTCTGGTTGATGCCGTCAGCGTTCAGCCCGTCGCGGCAGCCGCCGGTCTTGGGATCATAGAGCGACATGTTCAGGTCGTTGTGTCCGAGAAACCAGTTAAAGCACATGACCGCAGCGTCGATCAATGTTTTGTCACGGGTGACGTTAAAGGCTTCCACACAGGCTTCGATCATGGCATTAGCCTCAATGGGCTGCTGGTCGAAACGGGCCTTGGGGCCGCCTTGTTCATACCATCCTTTATTGCCGATCGGCACAAAGTGGCCGTTTTCGGTCTGGATGGTGAGCAGCCACTTGAGGGATCTGAGCCCCATATCGATCATATCGCTGCGCTGCATCCATTGGCCGGACAGGAGCAGGGCATGGGGCAGCTTGCCGTTGGCATAGGTTAAAACGCTTTCAAGCCAGGGCCAGCTTTTTGTCGCATTGTTCTTGAACTGATTGAAAAGCCTATCTGCAAGGATTTCTCGAACCCTGCGCACTTCACTGTCGCCTGAAAATTTATGCAAATAGGCATGAATGCCCACCAGGGCAAAAGCGATGCCTCGGGGCGCATTAAAGTGCTCGACAGCCTTCAGCGCCTGGTTGAAGAGGGTCGTGCTCATTGCCAGTTGCCCGGAATTGTCAAGAAAACCCACAGCCTTGCCAAGGCCCCAGAGCGCCCTGCCGTGAGCATCCTCGGATCCCACCTCCTCAGTCCATTGCCGTGCATAGGTCATGAAATCACGAAACCGCCCCGTTTCGACATTGAAGGCATACAGTAGAAAGCTGAGATAATGGCTGGTGAGAGAATCGAAGCACCTGCTGTCTGTAAGCAGGTATTTCCGGCCCATGGCAGCAACCATCAGCGCTCTGGCATTATCATCAATGCAGTAGCCATGGTCGCGATCCGGGATGGTCTGGGTGGCATGTTGCAAAATGCCCGTATCATCGGTAAGGGTTTTCAGGTGATCAAGCTTCATTTCCGGGAGCTCGAAATTTGTGATGGATTTGATGTTTTCAATATATGAGTGTCGGGGGCGGGGGTGCCGGGAACGTTCGAGCTTAACCTGGCTGAAAACCTTGAGATATCTTCGGGATACCTCCTTCCAGATCGCCTCGCGACAGAATGTATAGGCTTTTTTGCGTATCGTATGCCGGTTGACGTCGTTGTCCAGAAGGTCGATGATCTGTTCCGCAAGGGCATCAGGGTTGTTGAATGGAACAATTATTCCCCGTCCTTCGGCAAGCATCTCGGTCGCATACCAGTACGGGGTTGAAATAACGGCTTTGCCGGTGCCCATGGCATAGGCGAGCGTCCCGGAAGTAATGTGGGCCTCTTCAAGATAGGGGGTTACATATATATCAGCGGTGCCGAGGAACTCACATAATTCTTTCAGTTCGACAAAACGGTTTTGAAAAATGACATGATCGCTGATATTTAGTTTGCGCACGAGTTGCTGCAGGCTGATTCGGTATTCCTCCCCATGCGACTTCAAAACATGCGGATGCGTTGCTCCCAGGATAATATAGGTAACATCAGGGTGTTTTTTTGTGACCGACGGAAGCGCCTGCAGCATATTTTCAATGCCCTTATTGGGGGAAAGCAGGCCGAATGTGAGAAGCACCTTTTTGCCTTCCACGCCGAACTGATCTTTGTAGAAGTTGGGATCAACAAAAGGCGTATCCGGAATGCCGTGATGGATAAAGGTAATCTTCTCCTCCGGCACGGCATAGATATCTTCGAAGAGATCAAAGGCCTTCCGGCTCATCACGATCAGTTTGTCGGACAGGTCAGACAGCTTGCGCATGACTTCACGATGTTCCGGGTCGGGATCTCTCAGAACCGTATGCAGCGTTGTCACGACCGGCATGCGAAGCTCTCCAAGAAGTTTCAGGAGATGGCTGCCGGCCGGTCCGCCGAAAATACCGTATTCATGCTGTACGCAGACAATATCAATCTGGCTGATATTGAGAAACTCCGATGCGACACTGTAATCGGTAAGTCTGTTCTGGTTGATCTCAAATCGCACTTTTTCAGGATACGCATATCCCTCGGGTTTGTCATTCATGGCAACCGCCCAGCAGTTTATGCCGGGCGCTTCTGTGGATAAGGCCTCGACAAGATCAGTAGTGAATGTTGCAATACCACAAATGCGGGGTAAATAATTGCCGATTACGGCAACCGAGCCGATTCCCTCATGATACCGAATAACAGATGCCATACTATCTGCCTCCAATTATTCTATTATCAATAGTCATAATCATTTGATTTGATAGAACTCGTGGTTCTTCCGGTAGCCAGAAACGCCCAATTCAAGATACCTACATAAGATCTGCATCAACGCCCAAGAACACCCGGTGGCTGATTCCTTACCAACAGTTAGACTCGTCATTCAGCCGATTTTTTCTTAGATTCCTAAATGAATACAATCGCCATATCGCATATAGCACTTATCATGCCAAAATCGTGGCTTAGTTCATCCGTGTTTTATCAATAATCCCGCACCGGAAAACCACCATCCAGTTTTTTGATACAGCCAAGCGAAAAATTGCTCATTTCTGAATTGGAAACTGACGCCAGTGCCCAATGTTGTGAGATTCATTTCTGGATGGGCACTATTTAATCCTATCCCTCAAGACTCCAGAGCATCTGAAAGTCACCACTAGTCTCGCTCTCACCATCACATCTTTCCCGGTTTTGGGGTTCCTGCATCTGCGTTTCTCTTTGTCCCTTACACAAGACTTTCCGAGTCCAGTGATCAGAACATCCTCGCCATTTGCCAGGGTTCTTTTGATAATTTCCAATAGAGACTCAACCACTTCGATGGCATTTCTGATAATTATAGAATGTCATAAGGAAAGAGGGGGAGCGGGAGTAGTAGGTTAGAAGGATCCTCGCCACGCTAACTCCTCCTCAAGTTATAAAATCCCTGCGGGATTTTATGTAGAGAGAAAAGGCTTGAAAAGGTCGATGGGAATCGGAAATACGGTTGGTGAAACACAATCTCGCTCGACGTGCTGGCAAAGCACACAACGTTCAAGTGATATTGGAAACCGAAGTGCTGAGAACTTCAATTCAGGTGAGGGTAGCTTAGGACAAAGGCCCTTGGATGTCAATGCATCAAAGGGAAAGGCCCGGGACCGAGTGATAGAGAACGTTTTGAGGTGGTTCTACCTTCCATGAGAGTTTTATTGACTGACCAGAGCCTAAATGATAACTTCGACGGGCTTGCGAAGTCCTTAGCGACCGAGATCGCCCCTGAGGCTATCAAAATAAGGAGGTTATCGTTGATGGTTGTTTATTACGAGGATGAGGATGTGAAAGCCGAGCCGAGTCCCAAGAAAGTCTACATGATCATAAATGGTGAAAAAGTGTACATCGATATCCTCACAAAAGCAAGTCTATCCGTGCGTTTTGATAAAGAAGCTTAATCAAATGGGTACCCCCAATTATCAAATAGAAATCGTAACTACTCAGGAGTCAGTTCAGGAGCCAGAATAGAAGAAGTATAGGCTTCCAGCAACTTACTGACTTCCTCGAACTGGGGGAGCCAGGTAGGCCAATTTAACGAATTGACGAACTCTATTTATCCAATGCGAACTCAAAAGATTCCTAATATAATCCATCTCGGAGCAGAGCACAGCGTTACAGGCTCCTGCCTCCTATTACAGGCGAAGGGTACAGACTGAGAATTTAGCTCCGCTTCGCTCCGCAATTGGAATGTTGGAATAGTGGAATGATGGAATAATGGGTTTAGTGGAAGAGAACTATTAAAAATGATTCTTTCCGCTCTTAATACCCAACATTCCAGTATGAGCGCAAGCTTCACTTCGTGTCCAGCATTCCATTATTCCAAGAAGATAGCAAATGACGACTATCGCCAAATGGGTTATGATTACAGTAGGTTGTAGAATTTACGAGACGTAAAAATAGCAAGGCCCGGACCAATAAAACTTGATCCGGGCCTTGTAAACGTATTCCGGCGGCGACCTACTCTCCCACTCGGCCGCCCGAGCAGTACCATAGGCGCTGAAGAGCTTAACTTCCGTGTTCGGGATGGGAACGGGTGTTTCCTCTCCGCTATTGCCGCCGAAAAATCTTTATCACGCACAATTAACTAATTACTCAACATCATTTACCGCAATTCATATTCTCTCTGCGTTTTCTGCGCACTCTGCGGTGGACTATTACAATGAGGTTTTGTGGTCAAGCCGCACGACCGATTAGTACCAGTTGGCTAAATCCATTGCTGGACTTGCACGTCTGGCCTATCAACCTTGTGGTCTTCAAGGGGTCTTCAGTTCGATATGTTTCCATACCGAAGGGATATCTAATCTTGAGGTAGGCTTCCCGCTTAGATGCTTTCAGCGGTTATCCTTTCCGAACATGGCTACCCAGCGATGCCGCTGGCGCGACAACTGGAACACCAGAGGTTCGTCCATCCCGGTCCTCTCGTACTAGGGACAGCTCCTCTCAAATATCCTGCGCCCGCGAAAGATAGGGACCGAACTGTCTCACGACGTTCTAAACCCAGCTCACGTACCGCTTTAATTGGCGAACAGCCAAACCCTTGGGACCTGCTTCAGCCCCAGGATGCGACGAGCCGACATCGAGGTGCCAAACCTCCCCGTCGATATGGACTCTTGGGGGAGATAAGCCTGTTAT
>JAUWXF010000023.1 GCA_030616475.1 Desulfobacterales bacterium | reverse complement strand
TGCTGAAAGAGGTTGAGGAATACGAAAGCAGATCACTTTAGCCCGTTAATTGTGAAATTCGTATTTTTTATGGGAGAAAATAAATCCGAAATCCGAATATCGAAATTCGAAACAAACTTTCAATTTTAAAAATTCAAATGACCAAAACTGAATGCACAGCCATGATTATGTCAAGTATCTCAGATTCCATGTTTTGGACATTCGAACATTCGTATTTTGAATTTGTTTCGGATTTCGGATTTCGTGCTTCGGATTTCCAGTTTATCTGGGTTAGGGTTTTCTGATAGACATTTCTTATGCCTGCCCGCCTGGAAATCACCCTGAAACCCAATCTTTTTGATGCCGAAGGGGCTGCCATTTGCAGGAAGGCGAACGACTATTTTGGATTGGATCTTGAGTCGGTTCGCACGGTCTCCATTCTTACCATCGATATTGACCTCAGCGCGGATCAGCTTGAAGTCATCCGAACAGAGATCTTTACCAATCCCGTCACCCAGATTTCCTCTTACAAACCCTTGGCCGTCGATTTCGACTCGGTTCTGTGGGTGGGCTACCGGCCCGGGGTGCGGGACAATCCAGGAAGCACGGCCGCAGAGGCGGTGGAGGACCTTCTTCGTATCCGTTTGAAACCGCACGAGGCGATCTACACCTCAAAAAGGTATTATCTGAAGGGTGGCAACCTCACTGTTGACGATGCAGACCGCATCGCCCGGGAGCTTCTCGCCAACGACATTATCCAGCAGCATAAGGTCTTTTCCAAAAAGGATTGGCACCCGGAGACTGGTATCGGGATCATCATCCCGAAAGTGCGCCTGGATCATAAACCGACCGTCACTGTGATCCCTATCCATAGCGACGAAGCCCTCATGCGCGTCAGCAAGGAGCGCGGCCTGGCCCTGAACCCAAATGACGTCCCTGCGATTCGGGCCTATTTTCTCAGAGATAATGTGCTGGCAGAGCGCCGGGCCTTCGGTCTTTCAGCCCCCACCGATGTTGAGCTGGAATACATCTCCCAGGCCAGAAGCGATCACTGCAACCACAACACCTTTAAGGGCCTGTTCCACTACCGCGACCTTGCCACGGGCAAAACCGAGGTTATGGACAACCTCTTCGCGACCTGTATCGAAGCCCCTACCCTGGCCGTTCAAAAGCAAAAGCCCTGGGTGATCTCAGTCCTCTGGGACAATGCGGGCGTCGGCCGCTTTAACGATGACTACCACTATGTGATCACCGGCGAAACCCACAACTCCCCGTCCAATATGGAGGCCTACGGGGGGGCCATCACCGGGATTGTCGGGGTCTACCGGGACCCCATGGGAACGGGCAAAGGCTCCAGGTTGATCATGGGGATGTACGGATACTGTGTTGGGCCCCGGGACTATCAGGGGGGGCTCAAACCCCAGCTTCATCCCAAACGTCTCCTGGATGGCGTCATCGAAGGGGTGCGCGACGGCGGCAACAAGAGCGGCATCCCCACCCCTTATGGACAGGTCTGGTTTCACGAAGGATACCTGGGGAAGTGCTTGGTCTTTGTCACTGCCATCGGCCTGATGCCCTCGCAGATCAAAGGAGAGGCATCCGAAAACAAGACCACGTCCCCTAATGATCTGATCGTTATGTGTGGGGGCCGTGTGGGAAAGGACGGTATCCACGGTGTGACCGCGGCATCCGAGAGCTTCTCTGCCGATACCCCCGCAGGTCATGTGCAGATTGGAGATCCTTACACGCAAAAAAAGATGCACGATTTTCTCCTGGAGGCGCGTGATGAGGGGCTCATTGCCTTTATCACGGATAACGGGGGTGGTGGCCTCTCCTCATCTATCGGGGAATCGGCCCGGTTCAGCAACGGGTGTGTGGTTGAGCTTGAGAAGGTCCCTCTAAAGTACGAGGGTCTGGACCAGTGGGAAATCTGGGTTTCCGAATCCCAGGAGCGCATGACAGTTGCCATCAAGGCGGAACATCGCCAACGATTCATGGCCCTTTCCGAAAAACACGCAGTGGAATCAACAGTCATCGGTCACTATACGGACTCCGGCAAACTCCATATCACCTATGAAGGTCAGACGTGTGCCTATGTAGATATCGATCTTCTGGCCTCGCAGTTTCCCCAGTGGACCTTTGAGGCCGAATGGACACCTCCGGAGATGCGAGGGCTTTTTGAGCCCGTGCTCGCCGGGCCGGACGATGCCTCGGGTTTGCTCCTCGATCTCCTTTCCAGGCCCAATATCTGCTCGAAGGAGTGGATCATCCGGCAGTACGACCATGAGGTGCAAGGTACAAGCGTCATCAAGCCCCTTGTTGGAAAGGATCGTGATGTAATCAGCGATGCGGTTGTCATCCGGCCTGTGCTGGAGTCCCTGGAGGGGCTGGCTGCGGCCCAGGCCCTGCTGCCAACCTATTCCCAGATCGACACCTACCACATGGCGGCCTGCACCATTGATGAGGCGGTGCGGCGCGTAGTGGCCGTGGGTGGGGACCCGGACCATATTGGTGGCGTGGACAATTTTTGCTGGCCCACCGTGCAGTATGACCCGATCGACAATCCGGACGGCAAGTATAAGGCTGCACAACTTGTCCGGGCCAACCGGGCCTTGAGGGATGTTTGCACGGCTTACGGAATGCCGCTCCTTTCAGGAAAAGACAGCATGTACATAGACGGCCACCTCAAGGGCCGATACGGTGAGACCCACAAGGTCTCTGCGCTGCCCACACTGCAATTTTCCTGCACCAGTGTTATTTCAGACATTACCCGCTGTGTCACCATGGACTGCAAGCTTGCCGGCGACCTTGTCTATGTGCTCGGTGAAACCAGAAATGAGTTGGGCGCATCTGAATACTACGAACACTTCGGATATGTAGGGCTGAGCGTGCCTGAACTCCTGCCCGAGTCCTCGATGAAACTCTATCGAGCCTTGAGTCGAGCCATCCAGGAAAAGCTGGTGGCATCTTGCCACGGCATCTACCGCGGGGGACTGGGGGTGCACCTGGCCTTAGTGGCCATGGGGGGCGGCCTGGGCATGGATATTGATCTTTCTTTGGTACCAAGGGTAGAGGCCGAAGAAAACCATGTGATCCTTTATTCAGAGACCCTTGGCCGATTCATCGTAACCATTGACCCTACCAACCGTGCTTCCTTTGAATCCCTTTTTGGCGATTTGCCTTACGCTTGTGTCGGCAGTGTCTCAAGCGGGATCGATTTCGCAATCAACGGCCTGGGCGGGAAGCCGATTATCCGCGTGCCGGTCTCCGAGTTGAAGGCGGCCTGGAAACGGCCTTTTGGACAACTGATATGAGAGCCACAGTTAGGCGCTTAATAATGAGATTCGTGCCTTTTGTGGCAGAAGATTATCAAAACTATCACGAAAACACGAAAGAACGAAAACACGAAAAAATACAGCGTGCCCCGGCGCACACTATATATACAAGCACATAGTCTGTTAGCCAGGTCTGGGCCAGGGTTTCTCTTTTTATCTTGTTTCGTGCTTTCAAGTTTTCGCGTTTTCGTGATTATTTTTTTGTTTCGGCGTGTGAGGGTTACATGGTGGACAATTTCCACATGACACGCAGTGATACACACGGCAAAACCGTCCATGTCATGGTACTCACCGGTTATGGCATCAACTGCGACTACGAAACTGCCTATGCCTTTGATCTGGCCGGGGCGGTCTCGACCCGCGTTCATATCAACGCCCTTATTTCAGGAGAAACCTCCCTCAAAGACTATGACATCCTTGTGCTTGACGGGGGCTTTAGCTGGGGCGATGACCATGGGGCCGGCGTGCTTGAAGCGGTGCGCCTCAGATCCGACACCGGTGAGGCGCTTTTCGAATTCATAGGGGAAGGAAAGCTTATTCTAGGAATCTGTAACGGATTTCAGGCCCTCGTGAATCTGGGGCTTCTTCCCGGTTTTGACGGGGATTATAGGACACGACACGTTGCCCTCACGTTCAACGATTGTGGAAATTTCAGGGACGACTGGGTGACCCTTGTGGGAGCACCGGGCTCCCCTTGTGTTTTCACCAAAGGGGTGGGCCGGATAGAGCTTCCCATACGGCACGGTGAAGGGAAATTCTATGCATCTCCTGAGGTGATCAAACGCCTGATTGATAATGGGCAGGTGGTTTACCAGTATGCTACCCCTCAGGGAGAGCCTGCACAGGGACAATTCCCGTTCAATCCCAACGGCTCAGTCCATGACATTGCCGGGATATGTGATTCGACCGGCCGCATCTTCGGTCTGATGCCCCACCCTGAGGCCTTTAATCACTGGACCAATCATCCAGATTGGACCCGCATGAAAGAATCCATGAAGCGGCGAGGTCAATCGATCCATCCTGAGCTAACGGCGGGCGTCCGGATCATGAAGAACGGAGTTGACTACATAAGGGAAAACCGTATAGCAGTTTGAAGGAACTGTCAAACGTCATGATAAAATCGCAGCATGAGCCGAAGAGGCGCTAAGCCTGATAGGATCGAACCGGGAGTCGCATATACGTCGAAAGAGGAACTTCACCCTCGATTCGGTTATGCTGTTCCAAAGACTCAGGTGGCCTATGTCCGAAAGGACCTCCCGAATTGCGTAAAGAAATTTGTACTGGAGCACGAACTATATCACCTTAGAGATAAAGCCAGATCGTGGTTCTGGAGGGAGATCAAGGCAAACACCGTTAGTGCTTTGAAACATCCTTTGGGATTTACTTTGTGCTTGTTCTTGAGTCTGAGTCCTTCAAGACTGCGGTATTATGCACGGCGAATCAAACGTGGTGAATAGAAGAGACGAGGGGTCGCGTCTTCATTCTTGACGCATGCACGAAAACGTGACTGCGCTCCTCCTTGAGCCGACAGCCGGCGTATTAGAGGGTTTTTCAAGAATGAAGACGCGACCCCGCCACCCGTGTTGGCACTGAATTGAGCGACCAAGTGCTCCAATTGTCAAGAGGAAAGATTTGACCCCATTGGCCCCCATTGGCCCCCATAATCCCCTCCAAAAAGTAGAAATACTTCCCATAGTTTTTGAGATTCAACAAAACGTTCTGCCGGAGACATCTTGTACCAATCCAGAACCTCTGCTTCTTCCATAGAGCTTTCGGTGTAAGATAGGTCTTCAAAAAAGATATCCATGACCAAAGTGTCCCCTTCTGGAAATATAAAATGATTCAGCAAGGTGCTCAGGATCGAATCCATCATTAAGGTGAAAGGACAACATTGTTAAGGCAGCAAATTGGGTATCGTCACTGGTGCCCATAGGCTTACGGAACTTCTTGGAGCCGATCTATGAGCATCTGGGCTAGATTGACCTCCCAAAATTCTCCGGACCTGGTAAGGTAAAGGCAGTCATCTGTAAGCTTGACCAAACCTACTTTTTCCCACTGCGAGATTATTGGCCCCAAGATGGCTAAAAGATCAACGTCATGGCGCTTGGAAAGTGCCTTCAGGTCGCAATAGCTGAGTTCCATCTGGTAGGAAATGTCTCTGAAGAGGAAATCCCCTTCGGAGCGCCTCATACCAAAGGAAAGAGGCTTTCTCCCAGCTTTGATTGCACTTAAATAATCTTGCAGTCGGCCTTCTACAAAAAAGAAATAGTCTCCGAGCCAGCCGCCGGCCCCTGAGCCAAGCGGCACACAGTCGCTGCGGCCTCGGGAAAAAAGATTGTAAAGACTTCTTTCCCTGCTGGTCCGTGCCCAGTGGGTAATGGAAAGGCGGCGGTAGTGTGCCGCTTGCATTAGCTCTACGCCTCGAACATAGTAGTCTGCCTGTTCCCTCAGGGTGGCCGGTCTGGGCAAGGAACCTGCAGCAACCGACTTCTCCAGGAGGCCCCCCTTGAAAACATTTAGCTGGTAAAGGTCACAGCCATCAAGCTCAAGGTATAGAAAGGTCCGGATATCGTCCTCCCATATTTCAAGCGACTGTTCTGGTAAACCATAAATCAAATCGATAATGGTGACCGCCTTTGCCAGGTCACGAATATAAGTCAGGGTCTCAATCACCTTTTTCCTTGAGTCTCTTCTGCCCAGTCGTTTTCTGATCTGGGTATCGAAAGTCTGCACTCCCAGAGAAGAGCGATTTACGCCGGCGCTCAAAGCAGCCTGGATCTTTTCTTTGGTAAAATTGTAGATCCGTCCCTCAAGGGTGATTTCACAATCGTTGGCAAGGGGGAAAAGAGTTTTAACGGTTGAGACCAGCCTGGCGAGTGATTCAGCAGAAAGTGCGGTTGGTGTGCCTCCACCAAAGTAGACGGCCTGGAACGGACGGGCATGGATAAAAGGAGCCCCGGCCGTAAGTTCCATTTCCCGAATAAGGGCCTCCACATATTGCTCGGCCAGATCCGAACGATAAGCGTTTTCATAGAAGCCACAGAAAAGACAATGGCCCTCACAAAAAGGGACGTGGATATAAATCGAACGCATCGGGAGGCTATGCCCGTCAGACATTACATCTGCCCAAAGTCCGGGCAATTCCTCCGGCCGGACTGATTCGCCCCTGGGCATAGCATGGACAGTCATTTTACGATCAAAGGCCTCACGGAGAGGATCATCAGTTTCATTGGCTAGAAAACGTGTGTTGTCAGCAGGATGCATTTTGTAGTGACTTTGGACCCCTCACCAACATCCGATTTTCGGTCGAAAATAGGGGTAAGTTTACCCTAAATCGGTTCCGAATAGGCAATTATAGTTACAAATACTATTTCTCTTTCTTCTTATCCTGCTTCGCCTTCTTCTTTTCCTTTGCTGATTTAGTTGGCTTCTTTTTAGCATCTTTCTTGGTGTCCCGTGGTTTTCCCATTTATATCCTCCTGAATAGAGTCATTGATAGGGATTCGCTTTTTCTGCAAACGAGGATATCATAGTGCTTATAGTGGGTCAATCAGAGATAAGCACCTGTGAGGTCAATAGATTATTTCATCAATTAATGTATGAAAAATCAAACTTTGACTTTCTTGCCATCATGAACCGACACTAAAAGGATTACTTAGAAACTGTAAAACTAAAGAGTGGCCCAACATTTCCAAACCAGTCAAGTCGTCAAGCAAGTTCTGCACGGTGTCCCCTTTGACGCACCTGGTGTGCGTTACGCGGTGAGCAGGGGTGAACGCATAGCCAAATAGAATAATTATCAACTGCTTGACTGAGTTATTTATTTATGAATGTCCCCAAACTCCCCGTCCCCGCCCCCAAACTCCCTGGTCATCAAAACCAAACGCCTGTATGATCCCGAAAAGATTCTATCCTCTTATCAATGAACTCATAATCCGTCAGAATACTCCTGAAACGAATTTCATTTTCACTGAGTATTTCGAATTGGTATATGTCAGGCTCTTTCATCACATCAGGTGCAATTTCGTAAAACCTATTACCTTCAATCCACCATTTACCTTTCTGTGTGGATTTGTAGAGCCCTTCTTCAGTATGATGAAAAAAAATAATCGAGTATGTTCCATCTTCTGAACGGTTCTGTATCCATGTACGCAATAATTTCCCTCCACGATCCACATGTTTACCCTCCCATGTTCCGATAAACATATGCCTTTTATCTTCCAGTACTTTGTTCTGGGGAGTGTTATCCATGGTTCCACATCCAGCCTGGAGGATGATTATCAAGAATAGAGGTACTATTTTGAATCTTTTCACCTTTTCTCCATAAGCTAATTTTACTCCAGAACGCCGAAAAGCCGCGTTTGCTTTACTGAATGATTCCACACAAAATAGATAGACAAGAAAGGGAATGCCCTTCGGTCTTACAAGTTTCAGTTTGAGGTTCCATGGGTCCGATACAACGCTCAATTGCTCTATCTTCGACTTTCTTGCCATCATGAACCGGCTCTAACAGGATTACTTAGAAACTGTAAAACTAAAGATGTCCCCAAACTCACTCCAAAAAACAAAAAGGCGGTCAACGATCAATCCTCAAGTGCTTTTTTGCTCATAAGGAGCAGTTAGTTACTTATTTACGGACGTCCCCCTTGCCTTCCCTAAACAATTCAACATAGTCAACAACGTCCCCTAAGTTTCTACAACATAGTCAACAACGTCCCCTAAGTTTCTAAAGGGCCCGACCCTCTACCCTTTCCCACTCCGAAGATGTCGGTATTTCACGGACATCCCCTGTTTTCCTACTGCACCTCTTTTAAGGCTATTTCCCCTGCTTCCGTGGTTAGATATATCTGTTTGCTGCTTTGCGGCTTGTCAGGAATGGTCATTGCCAGCCAGCCAGCATCAATAAGTGGTTTTATATACTTGGCCCTGAACTTGGTCCTGTTTTGCCATTTAAAAAGTTCCATAAGTTCAGTTATTGATCGTTCTTTAAATGTAAATTCAAGGAGTTGAACTTGGTCCCGACTTGGTCCCGACTTGGTCCCGACTTGTCCGGTCTCTTTCGAAACAACAAGGGGATGCGCAGGAAAATAACTCACAAAGCCACCGCCCAGGTTGTGGAAGTCATTTGCAAAAGCGCACAGGGTGTGCAAAACAGCCTCCGGATTCCAGCCGCGTTTAAACTCAAGCCGCTCCCACTCCACGGGGCGGCCCTGCAGCACTTCATGGATATTGATAGGTAGACTCATATTTGTAATTTGTACATTTTGTGAATAGTGTAGACGCGACCCTCTTGTCTTCCGCTTTTTCAATAGCCCTTTAACATGTCCATAACCACCGCCAAGTGCGCTTTGGCATCGCCATATTTTCCAAATCTACCGCCCATGGATGTCTCCTACTTCCCAGCTATCAGCTATGCTTGCCCCGCCCGCCCCGTAGGTCTTTTAGATCGTACTGGGGTGGAATGCACCGCATATTCAACTGGGGAGCTATGAGCTATGAGCTCAATTCCTCTATCTTCGACTTTCTTGCCATCATGAACCGGCTCTAAAAGGATTACTAAGAAACTGGAAAACTAAAGGGCGTTCCCAAACTTCCCCCAAACTTCCCCAATCGGCCTCATAAATCCAAATCCGCCCCATTCTCATTGAGCCAGCGTGCATGTTCTTCATAGTCAGGCATAACACGGGCTACGACACGCCAGAATCTAGCCGTATGAGTTCGCTCAATAAGGTGAATTAGCTCATGAACTAATATATAATCAAAGACCCAGGCAGGCGCCATAACCGAACGCCAATTGAAACTAATATTACCGTTTCGGCCACACGATGCCCAGCGATGGCCCAGGTCCAAGATTCTTATGCTTTTTACTGTCACCCCGATCCTCTTATCATACCGTGGTATACGTTCTTTAAGCTGCTTTCTGATCTGCTTTCTGTACCACGATACAAAATGATTACGCGCATCGGCCTTTTTACTTTCCGCAAGCTCGAAATAGCCGTGCCATAAACGCAGCGGTGCCGCTTTCTGTGAGCTTCCTGACTTAACTTCCACATCATCCACTATTTTCAAGCGATAACTTTTGCCAAGATAGAGGAACCCCTGGCCATTAACGAATTCCCTCTTTGGCTTTTCTCTGTTCAGGGACTTCTTTTGGTGCAGTTTCTGATAAATCCAGATTTTCTTTTCAGAAACGAACTTTTCGATATCAACTAATTCTGCTTGATGGGGGGCTGTCACCACAACTGTTCCATCCCTTTCGATGGAGATCCCGACAGACCTCCGGTCAGACCTCCTCAGTCTATATTCAAGGCTGTCCATCTTTGCCGTTGTGATCACGATTTGATCAACCTCAAATGCAGGGCCTTTGCCAGTTCCACAAATCGATCCGCAAGCTTTTCCTGTTTTTCAAAAGGGATAAGGTTGCGATCATCCACTTCGTTTATGATCCACGTTCTCAACAGGTCCTGCGCGTGCCTGCTTCGCCAGAAGTCAACCACCCTGATCTCCTGCCGGATGTGTTCCACCATATCCACAACCGCTTCACAGAAACCCTTCATTTTCTGTTCATCAGGTCTTTTTCTGTATTCATCGAGCAGGATTCCCAGGAATGGCGCCTGGGTCTTAGGATCTAACCCTGTCTGATCTTCTTCTCGGCCCTTTCTTGTTTCCCGTATGAATTTTCTAAGTTCTTCGGCCAGGGCTTCCCAGTTGTCACGAAAGGCATCAAGGATCTCCTTTAATCTTTCACTGAGCTTTTTGTAAAAGGCAGGATCTTCGTTATAGTGTTTTTCAATATGAAACCTGGCGGCATGTTCCATTTCCAGGGCCTGTGACTTCTTGGATTTGACGGCCCCCACTTCCTTTTCAAAATCCTTATCCAAAATGGATATAGGCGGAACCTTTGGGTCAACGCCCTGCGCAACGATGTGTTCATCAATCAACTGTTTTACTTTGTTGCCCACCCCTGCGATGTTGAGTTGTGAGTCCCGATAACGGTTAGCTGCGGTTTTGTTGACGAATCCAAGGAGCTTCATGTCATAGATATAGGGCAGGGCCTCCGGACGGGGGAGTATGATGTCCATGCTCTCTGCAAATTCAACAAACTTGACGATAAATTCAGCCCTCAGCTCGACATCCCTCAACGCATCCACACATGAGTCAATATCCAAGATGTCATCGATTCCTTTTGCGCTAAACAGCCCTAAAACCCTTCTGTGCCGGTCGTCTAATTTGGGCAGTTCATCTTTGATATTGATCAGTGCCCCTTTGATATCTTCCTGTGAATACATGGCCAGCGCCTCTGTCAGGCGATCACCGACACCAAAATAGTCCACAACGAGTCCACGGGTCTTTCCCGTGTAACGCCTGTTAACCCTGGCAATGGCCTGGAGGAGTTCGTGCCCTTGCATAAAACGGTCAAGATACATGACCTGTTCCACCGGAGCATCAAATCCAACCAGCAGCATGCTCTTTACAATAATGATGGCGAGCTTGTCCTCGGCCAATGGTTGCTTGAATCTTCCATCTTTACCGACTAAGATTTCATGCTTGTTCTTATCCGTGTGGTCCTTGTAGGAGGGCGGATCATTATGATCCCCTGAAATAATTGCTGCAAACTCAAGCTCCCTCAATGTATCTCTATTCTTTCGGGCAATGATCAAAAACCGTGTTTCTTCATCCAGGTTTTTCTGCTCATCATCCGGGAGATCCAAAAGATTCGGATCAAGCAACTCAAGTCTCTTCAGAAGTTTTGTTCTCGCTTTCTCAAAAGCTTCATAATACCGGATGGCGGCCCGCCGGCTAACCGCTACAGCCTGGGCCTTAAACCCGTTCGGCAAAATATTTGCCGCATAGTGAAGCAACATGTCCTCTGCCTTTGCGGCAATGAGATCCTTTGCCTCTAATATATTGACCACGGTTCCGTACCTGCGCCGTATGGCTTCTCTTTCTTCTTCTGTACGCGATCTGAACATATCATCAAAGAACTGATCCAGGGTCCTTCCATCCTCAACCCTGGCTTCTGCGTTGCGGCCCTCGTAAAGGATCTTTACGGTGGAGCCATCTTTTTGTGACTGCTCAATGGTATACTGGTCAATGTAATCGCCAAAGATTTCATGCGTCCTTTTTTTCCGTCCACCAACGATAATGGGTGTTCCGGTAAATCCGATCATGGCGCAATTTGGCAGGGCCCGCATGATATTGGCATGCAGCATGCTGGTGTGGGACCGGTGCGCTTCATCCACAAGAACCAGTATTTCCGGAGAAAGATTCCAGACAGGGAATAGGATCGGTTTTGCAGGGAGTTTGTATTCACCTTGCTTTTTGCCTGAAGGGGCAGCCGCTTTCAGCATTCGGACATCGGGAATTTGATAGTCGTCCTTTGCACGGGGTTCCTGATCCTGGTATTTCTGAACCATGGCAAAGACAATATTGGAGCTGTCTTCCTTCATGAGCCTGGCAAGATCGTTCTTATTTTCCGCGCGATAAACGGTTTCACCGGTCAGGGCGGCGGTCCCTTTCAACTGCCCTTCAAGGTTTATCCTGTCGGTAACCATTACGACCTTGAAGCTCTTGAGGTCAGGAAGGGTCCGCATCTTACGTACCAGGAAAACCATGCTAAAGCTTTTGCCCGACCCCTGCGTATGCCAGATAATGCCGCCACGCTGATCAGCATCGCCGTGTTCTTTTCTTGTTTCACCTGTCCTGAGACGGTGAATGGCCTTATGCACGGCCCGGAACTGCTGGTACCTGCACTTAAGCTTCACCTGCCTCCCTTCTACCTGATCAAAGAGTATAAAGTTTCTTATAATATCAAGAAGATGCTCCCTTCTCAGCATACCGGCAACCAGGGTTTCCTGACTGTTCAGCTTGTCTTTGCCCAGATGCGCGGCGACTTCACTCATTGGAACAGGGCTTGTATCCTTCCATTCCATGTAATGTTCATACCCTGCGCCCACCGTGGCCGCCCGCGCCCCCTGCCTAAAGGTACTCACCACAAATTGATTGTAATAAAAGAGCCGTTCACAGCCCTCATCCTCTTCCACATCCGGCCGCTGATTGGAATATCTCAGGAGTTGGTTTATCCCTTCCTCCATGGGATTGGATATTTGTGGGCTTTTACATTCCACAACCACAAGGGGAATCCCGTTAACAAAGAGCACAATATCAGGGGTAATAAAGGTCTTTCCGCCCGGCACATCCACCCTGAACTGATTGATTGCAAGGAAATCATTCCTTTCAGGGTGTTCAAAATCAATGACGGCAACGCTCTTTTCTCTTCCATCATTCCTGGCAGGGTCTCCTGCCACCTCAATCCCCTGCACAATGAGATCATAAGCCTCCTTATTGGCTTCCAACAACTTGGGTGCGCTTATTCGCTCTAACCTGCTTACCACCTCATTGACCCGATCATCATCAAGCCAGGGTCTTCCCTCATCATCAAGATTGATCTTTTTTATTGCCTTGCGCAATCTGGCAATCAGCAATACATCACGGAAGCTGTCCCGCTCCGTAAGGTACGGCACATCAATATCACCCTCAATATGCCCCCAGCCCATCCCCTTTAATTGCTCAATAAATGGGATCTCCACATATGTCTTTTCATCAGGTGATTGCGCCATATGCCCTTCTTGCTACCTCTTTAATGAATTCTCGATCATTTCTGCACTGGTTCAACACAAGCTTCTGTTCAAACTTGAGAGGGACCGTCCGATTTCTGGAGGGATTCCTTCTTTCAGATTACATGGCTGTGGACATACTCAATCCTGGTTCATTGTCTTTCCAATCAGCCGTTTTACTCCAGAAACAAAAGTCTTGGCATGTTCCAACACACTTTTTGTTCGGTCGTAGGAAACGGAAAACAGCTCCCTGTAGTCGGCCCGCTGGCGCAAATCAAACGCCTCCTGGAGCCACCGGGAAAAGTCCCTGTCGAATATGCCTTTTTTGACAAACTCCCGATTAAACATGGCAATGGCGCCCGAATGTTTGGACGTATGACGACTTTCCTTTACAAGTAACGCCAGAACCGCATAGAACATGGCGTAATAGGACCGGCTTACGGATGGACGATATTTCCCGTTGTCCATGAGAAGCAGCGCCGACTCAAGGGATTCTTCCGCCTGTTCAAGTCGATACCGAACTAGTACTTCACGCTCTTCCTTCATGCCGCCACCCCCGCATTCAGGACATTTTGAACCAGGGTGCTTTCAGAACAGGGCCCTTTTTCAAATTCCTGCTGTGAATATGTGACCGTTGATATAATAACGTCATGCTCAAACCCGACCTGCCACGCTATATCCATGATGGCCCTGTCAACTGAATCGTCCAACCTGTCCACCACTACACAAACATCCAGATCAGACTCTTCCGTTGCCTTGCCCCTCGTCCGGGACCCAAAGGCCCAGATCCGGGCATCAGAGAAGCGTTGACGAATCAAAGATGCAAGAATAGACAGTACCTTTTCATCCTTCTCGGTAAGCATAATTTATCTCCCCTTTTAGATGTCCGACACTACAAACACCCTAAAATGGCTCCAGCTCAATTCGCTCCGCAGTGCGGAGAGTTTTTCCTCGGTCCGCAATTGGTCACGCGGCGTGAGGGGCTTTTCCAATAATTCGGCACGCAGTGCGTTCACTTTTTCTTCTGCTTCAGATTCTGCACGCAGCGCGGGCCAAATTGGAAATGCCAGATAAAAGCCCTCATACTTCGGAGGTTACGAGCGGTGAAGCCCTTCAACCCCGCCCGCCTCGCCTGAGCGAGAGCGATGGGGGGCGGGCACTCAACTACTCGACTACTCGACCAATTGCGGAGCTAAGTTCGATCTCCTATTGCACACGTGATTTGACTCCTCAGTTGATGACACCAATTTCATGAATCAATTCCCACTTGCAAAAACCTCGAATAAAAGGCCCCAGAACCTTCATTTCGTTGCACCGCGAAAAGCCAACATTTTACGGGCTTCCCCTATTTTCTTCCCTGAGACCTTATCCGCGAGTCTTCATTGATTCTTGAGGTCATTATTGTCAGGGACATCAACGACCCCTCAATTTTCCTTCACTATTTCTATTTTTCTTCTCAACAGCCAAAATATGACATGTTAAAACGAGATCCCAATGCCTTCAATATGGTTCCACCCAATCTAACCTCAGCGTTCATGAAAATACCCATTTATTCCTTCTTTTTGATTGGTATAATCTTATCTGCTAAATGTCTTGGAAGTATAATATCAAATGCCTTCTCGTCTGGTGTGATTTTTTTCGCGGGATTTTTAATGATCCTAATCTCCCCTTCCTTATCTCCAAGCCCAAGAACATAATATATATAATAATTATCTCCTAATTCGATAGCTTTTCGCCATTCATTGATTGTAACTTCCCTTTTTTCAGGTCGTCCCCATGCGCCTTTAACTTCAATGTAACGTTTTTTGCCAGTTAAGGGATCGTTTGATTCAAGGTCATATCCTAAATTGTATTGGGAAACGTCTTTAGACTCCCTTTTGTTCTCTTTTTCATAGCGCTCAACCCAATCCATAGCAGCCAATTCTACTTTTTCTTTTTTCTCTTGGCTAATCTCTTTCGGAGGCGGTGGTGTTCTATCAATTATAGGCTTATCAACATCTGGGCCCGGCTTATCGATACCTGGCTCTTTTTCGATTTCACCGACCTCTCTTGTTGGTTCCTCTTGGAATCCTTCTCCGAAATCCCCCTCACTCTCTTTTAAAATTTGCTGTTCAATTGGTTCATCTTGTGGACCTTCAGTTATCTCTTCATCCTCTGGCTTCTTATCAACAGGTTTTTCTTCCTTTATTTCGTCCCCTTTAAGGTCTTCGATGCCATTCGTTGGGAATGATGATTCCTCTTTTAAGACCCTTTCACAATACAGAACGTCATCCTCAGGCACCCCAACCCTTCGTAATTTTTCAATTCTCTCAGAATCTGATTCGCATAGGAGTAGGTTCTCAAACGCCTCATAATACGTTTGGCCTAATCGCTGTGCAAGCGATTCAGCCAATCCTGACCACAAGCTTCTTTCTGCGCTATTGGGATTCATGTAGATAGTGTTATTAGAACTTGACCAGCATGCTGAGGGCTCCTCTTCAAACAGCAAATCTTCTGTATTCAGCAGCTTGAACTTTTTCTTAAGGTTCTTTACTGCTAAGAGTTTCAGAGACCTAAAAAACTCCTGATCTTTTGTCCGGCTTTCAGGCCTATCCTTGCTTAATCTTGCGAGAAGTATGGGGCTGAGTCTTTCAAACCTTTTCTGCCATTCTTGAGTTTTTTCAAAAGCACCTTCCCCTGGTATCACTTCTTCAGCGATCATTTCAGAAGCCAAGGTCATTCCGAAAAGTTCTTTAGCCTTTTTTGCCCTATATTCTCCACCCAATTCTACGGGGAAAATGCTGTACCCAGAATCCATTAATTTCTTTTTGATTGTGTCGAAGCGAGGCTCATCAAGATATACGACTTCTTTAGCCTTTCGGTAACCATACTGATTAACTGAAGATAACGATAATACATCAATGCCCGAAAAAGGAGTGGTATTTTCTGAAACTTGACATTGTTCCAAACAAAGCCTGTACAGAGTCTGAGCCATTCTAACATGATCCTTTGAAAATTTTGGTCCTATGTCAAAAAGCTCATTTAGCCAGCGTTTCCAATCCTCGATTGAGATCTGATCCCAATTTGTCCTTATTCCTATTTCCTCTAAAAGATCTTCAACTTGCCGTTTTAATATCTTATCTTGCGGTCTTTTTATTTGGAGGATCGGCACAATACCCTTAAGGCTGTTTCCAACCTCTGAATCTTCCAGAAAAATCTTATCAGGAGGTAATAGATTTCCACCTCTCGTAGGCAGCCAATTTAAATGTTTAATCCCCCAAAGCAGGAAAGAATCACAGGAGGCAGAATATGTCTGACTTATTTTTGTATACTTGAAGGTACACTTCACTTTTTCCTTTTGAGGCCCCGCGATGTAATTGAAAGCCGCAGTTTTATAAAGAAGTCGTAGAAGGTTTATGCTTTTACCTGCGTCTTTTCTGATGTTTTTCCAATCATCAAGGACATAACTGTCCTTCAATTTAATTGACCATCTCCACATATCAGATAGGCCTTTGTTGCCTCTGAAGTAGCTTTCGTATTGGCCCCAGTCTTCTTCTAAAACATGGGTGGGATGTGGGTTTGAAAAAGAATAGTATGAAATGTATCCTGGTTCCTCCTTAATAGGTAAGATTTTGGGCTCCCATGCAACCCCCAAATATCTGTAAAGAACTTTCCATTTCTCAACCGAAATTCCACTATGAAGAGTGTCATCTGGAGAGGCCAAAAATCCTCTATCTGTGGAACCTTCGTAAACTCGCATTAATTCATCTGGCGCTCCCCATTCTTTATCCGCATAGACCTTCCAACCAGGTAGCCAATCACCATTTTCAAGCGGCACACAAACATTAAGTGTTAACTGAGTGCGCAACCTATTGAACCAAGGATAGGGATCAGTATCTTCAAATTTATTTTCATTGGGTTTCAATTGGGCAAGAAAGATTAGAAGGTCTTTATTATAAGCAGGACCAAATTGGTTTGAATCCTCAGTATTTTCAATAGCAGGCAAAATTGCCTTCTCGATAATCTCACGAGGCCGGAAAGGGTGTAACCCATATCGAGACAGTTCTCCTAACCTTTTTCTGAAAAGTGTTAATTCTGCCTTTTCAAGGTCCTTGCCAAGTTCAGGATTCAGGAAATCTAATGATATGAAGGATGGAATCTCGATGGTTTTGCCTTCGGCTGGAGATAAAAAGAGAGGAGGTGACGTATCTGAGGATAGGGAACGAAGCTCCAACTTTGTTGTTAGAAACAAATTCTGTTCTTTTAATGCATTTGCAATATCTCCGGCACATTCATAGGTTGAACTCCATGAGGGTGCCTCTGCTATCCATTTTAGAATGATATTTAAGGCATAGGTACACCATGACGGATTTGGTCTGGCCAAAAACACCATTATTTTGACGAAATCGGGTTTTTTAATTTCTCTTCCGCCAAATTTTATTAATGTTTCTATCCTGGTTTCAGTGCTCCATTTTGGATCAATCAGGAAGCGGTTCTTCCACTCAATCTCACTCTCAAATAGGCTACTAATATCATTGATGGTTTCTTCTTTGGCTAAGCCTGCCATTTGTGGTGACACCGACTTTGATGGTTTCATCATGGCAGGCAAAAACTCAGTTGAACCGATTAAGACCACGAAAGCATCAAAAATCTGCCTCTCAACAGACTCCATATCTTCTGGGGATCGACACTCAAGGAAATCGATCACTGTTGGATTATTGCTGCCAAAAGACGCTAGAGTTTCATTGACAAATAGAGACGCTATTTCGTTGATTACCCACTGATTATATTTTTCTGCGTCACCCCTCAGATGCTTACGGCCAGCGTCCAAAATGAAGTCGCCATGTATAAAGAACTTAAAGGGACATCTTTCAGATGTTGGGAAATGTGAAAATAGCTGATAATAGCTTTCAAGCGGATTTTCCGGAATAGCAATAGAAATGGCACTGTGCGTTAGGTCTCGACAGTCTTCAGGAAGGGTAGATGATATTGGTTCTGGAATTTCTTTTTCGCTTCTGAAAATCCTATAACTCTCGGTCTCTCCATCCACATCAATAGCAATCCGGCTCTTTTCTCGCAAAACACGATATTGTCGTTCAAAATCATCAGTTACAATTGACAGATGCGTGACTGAATTCAAAAATAAAAGGGTTAAAGGGTCAAAATTATCAAGTTCATCAAGAATAGACACTGAGACAGATTCATTCCTTAGTGGCAGAATAATCGCTGTCACAAATCCTTCTTGATATAATTGTTCAGTTAAGTCATCTCGATGGCTGGGTTGAAATGGAAGGCGCATCAGCGGCACGAGTTCAGGTCGATAATCTCCGCCTAGAGCTTTGCCAATTTCCCTGGCAGACTTTTCACGGTCAAATGTAAACTCAAAAGTTGTGGAATGAATAGTGGGTTTCATTGACCACGTTAGAACAGATTTAAAACCTATGCCTTTATTTCCAATGGTTATTCGCCGGTCCTTCTTGGGGCTTCGATCTAAGTTACAGATAGCTTCAACGCCCTCTGGTGTAAAAGGAGTTCCGCTATTGGCCACCATTAGTCTATTATTTTTGAGGATTATTTTAATCCTCTTGTCTATAGAATCAGAGGCTTGATTCATGGCATCGTCAGCATTCTGTACAAGCTCAATTAGTGGGCGTCCGGCTGTATCACCAGCCACCCGAAGCTCTGCCCTACGATGTTCTTCAATGTCCCCTGGGGTCGATTGATAGCTTTTCAATCGACTGTTCCGAAGATTTTCAAGAACTGCGTCTGGATTTATCATTATTTTTTCACTTCCATTTTAGAAAACGGACATCCCTTTCTACATTTCAATCGGCAAGAAGGTTTCGGAACGAATTCAGCAGCCGGTCGTTAACTGCCTCAATTGGTTCTCCCCAGAGTTGAGCCAATATTTCTACGGCTTTTGGCATGTCCAGAGGTGTAAGCGATTTTTTGTTCATCTTGGCAAAAGGGCCGTCAGATTCGGTCAAGATCTTGTCTCTCGGTATGCGGGATGTTATTTCACTTCCTTTCTTGGACCGCAGCATCGCAGGGCCAACTGAGAACCAACATCCGATATCCATAGCTCGTTTCAATTCCTGATAGTTCCCGGAAAACCAGTGAAGAATTGGTTTGCCTGAATTGGGGTGGGCCTCCAGTTCATCCAAGACATCATTTGCTGCCCCCCGGCTATGAATGCTTAGGATGCGGCCCCCGGATGAAGCGCAGATTTGAAGTATTTTCTTAAACACCCTTTTTTGAACATCAATATGGGCTCGAAATTCCTTAGAGCCATCCAAGCCTATTTCACCTACATACATAGTCTCATTGCTCAATTCTTCAAATAGTATAAGTTCCTGGGAGCGCTGATGGGCAAGCTGAGGATGTAACCCCAAGGCAGCTTTAATTCGAGGGCAATCATTCAATAGTGCCGTCGTTCCTCTCCACGCTTTAGGTGTCGTTGTAACGGAAAGGACGTAAATATTTCTCTTTTTGCACTCGTATATAATACTCTCTGGCTCTGGATAGAGGTCAATATGGCAATGTAAATCAATCAAGGGTCCAACAATTCTCATGGGAGGAACGCATCAACTTCGTCGAGCCCCCTCCTGAACACATCGACGTAAGCTGACCTTAAGGTCGGATCAGATGGCAACGGACCCGAGCTTAGCAACCACCGTTTTAAATCTTTATGCTGACGCCTCACCAAAGCAGTTTGGAACGACAAAATATCATCATCTCGCACCCGGGAGAGATTACGATATTTGTATCGAGTCATGTCTTGAATACCAGCCGCATGATAAGCGGCGCGGCGAATGATGCAAGGAACACATCGGCCACATTGCTGATTTATTCGCCTAAATTTACCGCAAGAAATTGTCCGATCAATTACTGACCGTAACAGCTCTGGATTCTGACATCCATTCAACATTTCACCTTTTGTGCGAAAGCCATATGGGTTTTCTATTTTCACAGTCAAACCGACCCGAACAAGAATTTCCTGTATTGAAGAAATGAAATGAGGGTGGGCCGTTCGGGTACTTAAACTACCTATCCTTCGCGGCGTAAGTGGAGGATTCAGCGCTATCAAGCCATTCTCAGGAATAAAAAGAGTAATCTCATTGCTTCGTACAAGCGGTAGCAGTCCTGATGCCACCAAAACACCGTATGAGATGAATATAAGAGATCGCGTCCTCGCAGACACATCATTTAATCCTTCCCACTGCGGATAGGTATTTTCGCTAAAATGTCTCAAAGGGGATGTAACTATTCGATTTGCAAGATATTCCTGAGTAGCCTTTTCTCCCCGAGAAGTGTGGCTGACTAAGACTGGTAAACGTCCCTCAGAAAGAATATCAATAGCACCGATAAGACTATCCATCCCGCCAGAGAACAAACAAACGCAATCTTCTCTCGTAACTCTTCGCTTAGCTCGGGGAACAGCCATGCCCCCTCTAACAAGTGTGAGCGTCCAATAATCTCCGCTTAAAAACCGCAATGCTACAGATATTCGGTCAGCAATATCGACCCACGGCTTAGGGTCATAAAGCGCTACCTCTAAATTGATTTCCCGAGTCCACCGATCCGCGCTCAGATCTCGTCGAACAAAAGCGTCAGCTGCGGTGACTGCCAACGCAATTGAAAGGAAGTCCCAGGCCAGTTGTGAAGGCTGATTATCCCACATTCGAGTTCTGCGGATGAGCCTGTTTCCGATCCCACCCGCTCCATTGACTGGAAGCCCATAGAGAACCACACCTATGGATGTTTGAGGTTGGGTGGCTGCGGCCGCCCGTTGGGGGTTTGGTGTACAAATGACTCTCATTAATCGTATCCCTCAAACTCTGCGAAGACTTCTTGAATAATTTCTTGCAAAATACGCTCCCAATCGTCGGTTCCAACTTGAAACAGGTCATCTTGAAGCCGAGATCCGGCGACAACATCGACCACGCTATTGATGAAACCTTTCAAATCCTTTTCTGCCTGGACCTCCTGAACGGCATCTTCTGGCTTATTCAAAGCGTCGCCTGAATCGTTTACGATCCTGAGGAAAACTTCTTCAGAAAGATACTCCATCAATAGGTTGGCAATCATTTCCTGCGTTAGTGCTGTTGGATCAAAATTTTCCTGGATTTCCATACAATTTGATAGAGCCTGATCCATGCCTTGCCGGATGGCTTCATCATCAGGTACCCCACCGGGTGGACAGAGGGCATTAACTATTACGTCAATTACGTCATCAACATCCTTCCCGACTAGTTCACTAATATTGAAACCAAGCCACTCAGCCCCATCGCCGCCAGTTGCGACATTAGTCAGGAATCCAAGCAACTGGCTGCCAGCACGCGCCACAGGCGCCAGCCTACGCACTGCTGTGGCGCTACCACCTAAACTCTTACGTGAATAATGCCCGAGAGCAGACTTTAGATCCGCATCAGCACGTGAGCGTGCAAATTGCCCAAGCTTTATTCGAAACTGTTTAAATCGCTGTGGTTCTGGTTCTGGCCCAGGGCCTTGCCCGTCAAGGTCTGCCCACGGAGGCACCAATGGCGAATCGCCACCTGGACCAGGATTGGAAGAAGAGGTTCCCATTTTAAGATCAGCCTTTCTTTATATGTCTGAGTTTTTTTAACGGGCTTTGGCCAGTTTTTTCCCAATCTGCTAACATTTCTTTTGCCCAGGTTTTATTCTTTATTAGAGGTAGCATCCATAGACCAACAGTTTTTGGAGGAAGTTGGTTTATGAAAGCAGCGAGTTTCAAACCAAATTCGGGAGAAGTTTCAGCGAGAATCACCGCACCAGCGAAACCAGGAACCCTAGAATTCCAATCAGTCACCTTTTTTAGTTCACCAATGAGGCCCGCCAAAACGTCAGCCTGCTCTGCAGGCGAAAGTGACTCTGCTGCCTTCTTGCCTGCCACTGAAGATATGGTGCTCACGGACTTCAAGGCTTGGAAGACTTTTGTAGCTCTTGCGGACAACTCTCCCGGCGGATGCGTTAGTGGGACGATGTCACGACTAAGATATACAGCTGGACGTAGGTCTCTTCCGGCGAGTGAAGGCTCCAGAGCAAACCACTGTGCCAGGAACTCAATATGCGCTCTCCACTGTTCAGGGCACTTATCTTGAAACTCTTTTGTTGTTGACTCAATCGACTCAAGTTCCGCAATAATTACCGGCTTGCCCTCTTTTGCCTCGTTAATTAGTTTGATGAGAAGTCTGTATGCTTCGTCGTTTGTGCATCTTTCAAAAACTCCAAGTTTTGTGAGCAAGGCTTCGTCAACAGGCATCCTGTGTTTCTTGGCTAGCATCGACCGCATGCTGACCGTATTGAGTAAGCGCTTCACGATTCTCGGATTCCCCGAGACATTGGGGGCGTTTGCTAATATTGGAGATAGGCGCTCAGCCATGTCGAGTTGGCTAACTAATTCTGGAGACTCAATACCAATAGCCTCCAACATTTCCTTGGGTGAGATCCGTTCTCCCTTCCACGAGCTTTGCAAGCTATCACATACCATCTTTCGCGCTTTTTCCATTTCGGACCCACTAGCACCACTCATGGATGCGAAAAGCAGAAACATGTAAGCCCGAACTTCTTGCACGCCCAATAATGGAACGCGTAGCGGAACCTGGATCAGCTTGTCGAGATAGTCGGTAATGTGCTGTCCGGATAATTCTTTGTAATGCTTTGAGACCGCATGGCGGATCATCTCCTCATCGGCAGCAATCACGAATGCGGTATTCGGCAGGAACAAAAAGAGGCGAATCGCTTCTAATGTCTGAATCGCTACATCTGGAAGGCACCGATCAAGGTTATCGATGAAAACAACGAGAATCTTATTCAATCCGGTCAGAACCTCAGTGAATTCGTCTCGGAACGCAAGGATTTGTTCAGGTGGCGATGCCGCTTCAGCAGGTTTTACCCACCCTTTCGCGTCTTTCTTAAGTTTTGCTACTTCTCCTTTGACTGCCTCCACATCGTCAGCCTCGGCTTCGCCGGAAAAGATTTTCCCAACTGCATCAATACCTCTTTTCATAATGCCCATTGGCGGTATGCCAAGGGCCAAACTAGCTCCTAGTTCCACTGTTGTGCCGATAGCACGTAGGTAATTAACACGTTTGAGAAGGCCCTTTGCTTGGTCTACGAGAGTTTTATCAGATTTGGCCTTGTCCCAAAGGGTGCGGGAAATAATCTCCATCAACGACGCCCGTGCGTCGTCGTAGCCCTGGAAAAGCCAAGCATCGAACTTAACTATGATAAAGGAATTGTCGCCTTTGGACCTTAGATCTTTTTCTATGAGCCGAAGCATTGATGACTTACCTGCCCCCCACCCGCCAAAGACACCAAGTGATAAAGGCAACATTTCAGGCTGACGAATGAGGTCGGCGGCTAAACCAGCAACCTCCGAGAAATTCAAATAGTCAGTTTCTGTATCAACATCTGGCCACATTATCGTTCACCTTAACCCTTTTTCCGGTTAACAAATCGTGCATGAGACCCTTTTTCTGGAGTTTGAGTTTGTCGCGGTATTGCTCTTCGGTACTGATGCGGGAGTCTATAGCCTCTATTCTTGATGCGATAAGTTCTTGTTCGTTGTGTCTTGGCGGCACGAGTACCGGAAGCTTTTCCAGTTTCGCACGTTGTATACCCGTTGCAGTTGTTCCTGTTGAATCCCGTGCAAGGGCACGTTGAAAGGGTTCGGACATCAATTGGTAGCGGAAGAACGTGTTGAGCATGAGTTCATCTTTTGTTTTAAACAACACAACCCGTTGGCTAAGGATATAACGCTGGTCATCGGGAATCTGTGCCACATTTCCTAGAGGTGCCTCCAGCGTCATTAACACATCGCCCTTTGCTGGGTCTCCACTTGTCATCCAGCGCGCATAAAGCCCCGGTGAACCATAATAAGTTTCTTTCGTGAGATTGATTTGCCCCATCTCCACATTATTTGCAGACAGAGCGGGGATATTACCACCACCCCATCTCATCGCAATTTTGAGGGGTGTTTTCCCACGAAAATCAACTACACCAGCTAGTACCTCAACGAAGGGCATTATGTTCCATTTCTTAGGAATTCTCCCCAACGGCGAATCCTTAAACTGCTCCGGATGGGCTTTTGGGTCACGGACTTTGCCGTTTTCATCCAGCCCACGGGTAAGCAGGTCATGCAGCAGTCCCTGCTTCATGGCTTTGAGTTTTGAAATAAGCGCTTCGGTTTTTTGAATGGCCTCGTCTATGGTGTCGAGTATTTCAGCGATGTGACGTTGTTCGTGGGGTGATGGAAATGCAATGACAATATCCCCCATCACATTATTCATAAGCTTTGGATTTCCAACATAGCTGACATGCTTTTTCGTTTTAGTTGACAACGCATAAGCAAGATACTTCATGCATATTTGACTCGTTTTTGCTTTAAGCGTACCGCATACATTTGTGCAATTAAAACGGCCAGATCTGTAGAAAACGGTACCAGCATAGGCCCCGTCTGTCGTCCAGGTAACATATTCTCCTTCAAAGTCAAAAGTATCCAAATAACCGAAAGATCCACCATCTTTGCTTTGAGAAGAATACACAGGATATTGGCCGGGGTGAGCATATAACTCATTTTGATTAATTACCCTGCCTCTTCCGAGTTGGCAGACATCCTTTATTTGATTCATTTCCCAACTATCTGCTAACATTTTTCATCCCGCTGTTTTAGCAAGTTGTATTTCAAACATATCCTAATTCATCAGTGTAAGAGGTTAACTTTTCTGCTATTTTCTTGCGCTTCCCTTCAATATCCCTCAATGTCACCCGATACTTATCCCACCAATTCTCCACTGCGGCTATAACTCCCTGTCGATGGGCAGTCACATAGCTGTCCAAATGCCCGGCAAGTTTCTCATTGAGGATATCGAGCACCAAATCCCTGCACTCACCATCGGAAAGAGCCTCACGGGCCTCATGCAAACGCTTAATGAATTTTCTTTGAAGTTCCTTGCCCCGCTTTTTGGCTTCTTTTATTTCATTTTTCAGCTCTTTAATCCGAGCTTTTAATTCTTTTGAGTAATTGGGTTTTTCCTCTTCCGTGGTATCATCCGATGCATCATCACCATTACCCCCACTTTCAAATGCCTCTTTTTCCTGCTCCAGGCGCAAAATATCCTGCCGCGCCTGTTCCAGTTCATCCAGATAATCGGGGATTAACCTGGTCACAAGCGGATCTTCAGCCAGATCAAAATGATTGCCCCTGGTCTCTTCCATGGCGGCTTCTATGGTATCTACCCAGCCGTCCACCAATCCCCCAAAGCCCTGTGCAATTAATGTCTTAAGATCAAATTTCTTTTCATTCCACCAGGTGGCAATCACGCCTGCCACCTTGAACCGGTATAACAATCCCACGGGTGTAATGTCTGATATAAAGGCTTCCAGAAGGTCGGTGCGCACTTCCATGAGGTTCTTGGTCTCGGGCAGGTCGATTAACGATTGCTTATGTTGCTCCCACCATTGGTCAAAGGCCTTTTTCAATTTCCTTTCTCGCTGGGGTATCCCTTTGCCGGCCTCGATCCGTTGTTTAATCTGGCCTCGTTCCTTCAGCGTGGGATCAAAGTCATAATAGTCCTCATCACGTTCTACAAGTATAGTAGAGATCTTCAGGCCGTGGGCAGCAAAAAGCTCTTTTTTTGCCTTGACTTCGGCTTTGGGAACGCCCCCAAGAAGGTGGGCTCGGACATCGTGGGGTTCGGGCGGAGGGGCATTGTCCGCATACCGCCGGATGTTCAGGTTCCAGCCGTTTGACTTGAGATCATCTCTGGAAACAACGGCTGCATATCCGGGGATGTCTTCAAAGGCATCAAAAGCGGATGTGATCTTTTCAATATGCTCGGGTCTTATGTAGTTCTGTGCCCGGCCGGCATGAAATTCCGCATCGGCATTGATAAAGAGAATTTTATCTTTACGTTCCTCCGGCTTGGCGCCCTTGGCGCGACACACCAACACACATGCGGGAATGCCTGTTCCGTAAAAAAGGTTGGGCGGAAATCCGATCACCGCTTCCAGCAGGTCATCTTTGATAATGCCCTTGCGAATTTCTTTTTCAGCGCCACCACGGAACAGGACACCATGGGGCATGACCGTTGCCATCATGCCGTTGGTTCTCAGGACCGCTAACATGTGCTGTAAAAACATGAGGTCGCCTTTTTTGCCGGTCTCAGGGCAGAAGCCATACCTGAACCTTTCGGTAAATTTCATCCCGTCTTTTGAATAGTTCTGGCTGAAGGGCGGATTGGTGATGACCCGGTCAAACCGCATCAGTTCTCCGCCGTCTATGTGAAGGGGAGACGAGAGCACATCATCATTATGGATATCTGCATCCGCGATGCCGTGAAGGATCATGTTCATCTTGCACATGGACCAGACACCGCCGTTGTTATCCTGGCCATAGAGCCTGAGATTAAATGGGTTTCCCCCGTGCTCTTCCACATATAGTTTTGAGTGAATCAGCATACCGCCCGAGCCCGCACAGGGATCATATATGCGCATGCCTTCCTGAGGTTTGAGGATGCGCACCATCAAACGAACAACATCCCTGGGAGTATAAAATTCCCCGCCCTTTTTGCCCGCAGAATCTGCAAATTGACCGATGAGATACTCGTAAGCAGCGCCAATAAGATCAGGGAATTCAAAATCAGCATTCCTCAGACGGTACTTGTTGAAATGATTGATAAGGTCGCGGAGTTTCCGGTCAGGGATTTTTGTTTTCCCGACCTTCCTTTGAAAATCAATATGCCCGAGTACGCCCTCAAGGCTCCGGTTGTCATGCTCCAGCGCGCTTAATGCCTTGTTCAGCTCATCACCTATGCTGCGGTGCGCATGTTTAATCTTTTCCCACCGTGCCGCCTTTGGAACGAAAAAAGATTTTGCATACCTGGCAGGATCTTCAGCCCGCTTTACTGCCTGCTTTTGTGTCCGGCCTTTGGCAAGGTTGGTTTTTATGATCCTTTCATACTCTTCATCAAACACGTCCGAGCATCTTTTCAGGAAAAGCATGCCGAAAATGTATTCCTTAAATTCCGAGGCATCCATCTTTCCACGCAGGATATCTGCGGCAGCAAAAAGGTGGTGCTCAAGCTGGGGTAGTGTCAGTTTCTTCACGCTGTTTTAGTCCGTTAGTTGTGAACTACTTGTTTTTTCAGGCAGAATATTTAGAAGATAATCACGCTTCTTCTCAAGGCGTAAGGCCGCAAACCACGAAATATTGAAAGCACGAAATAACATTGAGACTTTCGTGTCTTCGTACTTTCGTGCTTTCGTGATAAAGTTTTTTGTTTTGGTTCCGGCTTGCCCGGGTTAAGTGTCTCCTGCAAAAATCTCAGGGCATTCCCGCTGCAAGCTCAGAAAACCGCCTCTGCCAACTATGACATGGTCCAGAACCGGAATATCAACTGCCCTGCATGCGTTTACCAGTGATCCGGTCAATTCAACATCCTCCTGGCTGGCCTCAGCCGGCCCGGTAGGGTGATTATGTGCAAAAATAAGGGCTGAAGCCTTTTTCCTCAGGGCCGACTCTATCACTTCACGAGTATAAACTGAGGATTCATCAACCGTTCCACGAAACAGGACCTCTTCCCCAATCAGGTGTTTTGATCTGTTCAAATGGAGAACTCGAAATTCCTCACGGGAAAGATTGCTCATTGACACCCTTAAATATTCAAACAGGTCATGGGGATTTTCGATAACGTTGATCTTTGCAAGGGGCTGTCGTAGCTGGCGTTTGACAATTTCCACGGCAGCTAAAATCTGGGCGATCTTAGCCTTTCCTATCCCCTTAACACCTAATATATCCTCCTGTGTTGCCGTCATCAACCCATTAAGCCCGCCAAACTTGCTTATCATCTCCCTGGCAAGGGCGATGGCATTCTGCCCCTGACGGCCTGTTCTGAGAAGAATAGCCAACACCGCGGCATCACTCAAAGCTCCCGCACCCTTTTCCAATAGCATTTCCCTGGGCCGATCCCCTTCCGGCCAATCCTTTATGTGAAGATTATTTTTTCCTTTATCTCTCTTTTCCATTTGCCACCAGAACCACTTCCCTCTTAGCCCTTTTGCCGCAAAAAAAGCAACTTTGGTCTTCCCCTCCTCCCCCCTTCTTTTACGTGGGAACGGAAATAATTGGGGTCTGCCCTTGACATTGGACAAATTGCCCTGTTTCTTAGTGATTTAGCTGGATTTTTTATCAGGAACGAGGACCAAAGTAAAGCCCAAAGCCCCGACTTAACCTGTATTATGCCACGACAAGTGTGACAGGTACGGTCATACCGATTTTGGATTGCGGACTGCGGATTGCGGAATTAATCCACCGCAGGCGGACGAAACCTAAAATGAAACACGGGGAATTTCGAGTTGTAATGGCCTGTTTCCCATGATAAAAAAAGAGGGTTATCTATTGCCAACCTTAGTCACGTTACATAGGCATCTGAATCTGAGAATTATGGGTTATCGTCAAAAGGAGGGGATATTCTGAGTGTAATCGATAAGATACGCAAGAAGGTCTTCGGCAAGGAATATGATAATGTATGATTATGGAAAATGCGAAACCTGTGACACCCCACTAGAGGAGAAGAATATCCAGCAGGACTTCTGGATTAAGGAGAAATTGGTAGTGATTGAGAAAGTTCCAGCCGGGGTATGTCCTCAATGTGGCGAAAAAGTGGTCAATGCAGAGGTAGGGGAACATATCGCCGTGCTACTTAAGGACAGTAACCGCATAAATAAAGCACCTACTATATCGGTTCCCCTTATAAAGTATGAAGCAGAAACCGTGGCAGTGTAAGGTAGGAACAACCGGGGCGTCCTTAAATAAGTAAATAACTCTATAACTATTGTATTTTATTGCTACTTTGTTACTCTTTTGAAGCTTCATGGGGGGTGATTGGGGTCAAACCTTGACGGGCTGTTGCCCAAATCCCTTTTCGCTTGGTCTAAAACGTTTTTTTGATAAATCTAAGGCTTGCTCCAGGCGATTCCAAAACTCGCCCTTCGGGCTCAAACAGTTGACACGTAGTGAAGCGTCAGCGCTCAATCGCTGATCTTCCGCTTCGCCGAGATTTATTCGCAAAAAACGTTTTAATGACCGCTCAAAGGAATTTTTGTTTGGGCAACAGCCTGTCAAGTTTTGACCCCATGTTAATCAAGGTTTGACCCCCATGTTTCTCATACGGATATGCGCTCCCGTAGGATAGTCTTTTTGCCGTCGGCACGCCCGTTTTCCCATTAATCCAAAAGTTGTGTTCAGGCAAAATCCGAAACTCGACAAATCCTCGAAGCCATATTTTCAGCTTTACTTCTATTTAAATACCTGCTATCATATTTTCCCATATGGTAAATATTGGCAAGGGAAGAAGGCCTTTTCAAAAGGTTGTAAATGAGATTTTTCCTGTTAAAGAAAAGATGGGAGGTGGTGTAATCAAAATCGAAGCATGGGAAGACTCTGAAGGAAATATTGCGAAATATAGCATGGCATACATAAATCATTCAATCTTTGCAGATGATAATGGACGGGTACTTGGATATGACAATACCCACGACTACCATCACAAACACTATTTTGGTGAGATTATTCCTGTTGATGATTTTACCACCTATCAAGATATTGTCGAAAGATTTGAACAGGAGGTCAAGGAGTTTATAAAATGAGCGTTGAAATCAAAAGTGGCTCCTTATCAGACTTTTTTGCATCAGCAAAAGAGACTGCAAAGGAAATTGACGAAGGCAGACGAGTAACCCGCAAGAATATTATATGGATTGAACCATCAGACCTGATGAACCTGCTGAAGCCGGAGAGGACAAGGCTGGTCCGTCATCTACGTGGAAAGGAAAGAGTTGTTTTTAGTGATCTAGTTGCCCAAATGAAGCGCACAGCAGTGAGTTTAGATCGTGATTTAAAACTGTTATCTAAGTATCATTTGGTGCGTGTGTTCAAAGAGAAAAATCCGGGGCATGGGGTTCATAAAATCATAGAACCTATGTTCGGAGATCAGAAGCTCGAGTTTAAGGCTGAAATTTAGGCCATAGCAGTTAGGAGGTGCCCATCCAGAAATGAAATCATATTCAGGCTGGTCAATGACAACGATCCCTATCTCGGAACGGAGCTTGCGCAAGAGTTTCAAAAGTCAATGACCGCCGATGACATACATACCAAAGGCAAGAAACCGCGAACTGTTTCAGAACTGCTTCAAAAAGCCGAAGCATATGCCGAAGAAACACATTAGAAAACCAAGCTTTATCAGGCGTCTAAAAGAAAAGAATTTAAATTTGAATTAATGCCGCCTTGCGCTTCTGGAAGACGAGGAATGAACTGTATTTCATAGTAGCCAAGGCAAGGGACAGCATTAAGAAAAGGAGCAGATATTGACCCGCTTTCTTCATACCGGGGATTGGCAGTTGGGGATGACCCGCCATTTTTTCTCAGAAGGGGTTCAGGAAAGATTTGCCCAGTCCCGATTCGATGCCATACGTAAACTTGGAAGCATTGCCAAAGAAGAAGATTGCCGGTTCATGGTGGTTTGCGGGGATGTGTTTGAGTCAAACCTGATCGATCGGAAGACGGTTTTTCGTGCCCTCGAGGCTTTGAAGGATGTGCCGATTCCGGTCTACCTGCTTCCGGGAAACCATGATCCACTTAACGCAGCATCCGTCTACCGTTCCTCAACCTTCCTGGAGCGGAAACCGCCTCATGTCCATGTAATAGAGGACATGATTCCCATTAAGGTTGACGAGGGCATCGAGATTGTGGGGGTCCCGTGGTACTCGAAGCGACCGCTGCAAGATCTCGCGGCTATGGCAATCACACCTCTTGAATCCGTCGTTGATACCCTGCGTGTTTGTGTTGCCCATGGGATGGTGGACAGCATCTCTCCAAATCCAGATGATCCGGCGGCTATTTCCCTTCGCGCGGCAGAGATGGCGATATCGCAAAACAAGATTCACTACCTGGCTCTCGGGGATCGACACTCCCTCACACAAGTGGGTAACACTGGTCGCATATGGTATGCGGGGTCACCCGAACAAACCGATTACAATGAGGTCAAATCCGGTTTCGCACTCGTAGTTGACCTCGACAGAGAGAAAGTAGCTACACGGGAGGTGAATGTAGGTGCATGGCGCTTTATTGAGCGTAAGCGGGTTGATATGAATACAAAGGAGGACATAGAGAGTCTTAAGCGCTGGCTGGAGGAAATTGATGACAAGGAGCGTACCGTAGTCAAGTTACGGTTGGTCGGAACCCTTTCGCTTTTGTTTCATGACCAGCTTGAGGAGCTTTTTGTATACATCAGCGAGATTCTGGGCGCTCTTGAGACACGCACTGGGGAATTGGTCGTGATCCCGGAGGATGCAGACTTTGCCGGCTTTGGGTTTTCCGGCTTTGCCAGTCGTACTGTGGAACGGTTACGGTCAAATGCCCAGGATGCGGGACCGCATGGTATCAAGGCCCGCGACGCACTCACTCTCCTGGTCAGACTTGCGGGGAAAGCGCAATGAAGATCCTCTGTGTCCGACTGCGCAACTACCGGGGAATCGAAGAAGCCGAGGTCCATTTTGGCCCCGTGGGTCTGACCGTTGTCGAGGGACCTAATGAAGCTGGAAAGACGAGCCTCACCGAATCTGTAAAGATTCTTTTCGAGTATCTCGATTCGAGCAAACACCGAAACGTGGAGGCGATCAAACCAGTCGACCGGGATGTTAGCACTGAAATTGAACTACAGGCGGAAAGTGGCCCATACGCTTTTACTTACTTCAAACGGTTCCATAGAAGGCCGGAAACCACGCTCAACGTTGTAAAGCCAAAGCCGGAAAACCATACCGGCCGCGAAGCGCACGAACGAGCCGAGGCTATATTGCGGGAAACCATCGACGTTGACCTCTGGCGTGCGCTCAATATGCAACAGGGGGAGGAGCTTCGCCAGGCGAACCTGGAAAAGCAAACTTCCCTATCAGCCGCACTCGATAGAGCTGCCGGCGGCCATTCCACCGACCCAAGGCAAGAGAGCCTTTTCGAGTTAATCCGGGAAGAATACGCACACTATTATACTGAACGAGGCAGCGAAAAGAAGGAATTACAAGTTGCTCAGCGAGCCGAAGAAAATGCGCTAAATGAGGTGGCATCACTTCAACAGCAGTTCAAGGATTTGGAGGATGATATCGACCGGGTTGCTCTTCTTCAGAATGACCTTGATCGATTTGCAAAACAGGAAGTGGAGATTGAGAACGAAATTTCCGGATACCAGAAATCCCTCGATGAAATCCAGAAATTGGAAGCCGCTCTGGAGACCGCCCGACTAAAACTGGATTCGGAGAGAAAGACCGAAAATGCGGCACGGCTAGAAAAGGAATCCCGGCAAGACCTCGTCGATAGAGTCAACAAAGCGCAAAAGGAACACGCGAATCTTGAAGCCGCTATCGCGTCATCAGGTCCTGCTGTGCAGAACGCGGAGCAAGGGTTGGGGAAGGCTGAAGAAAGCGCAGATTCCGCGGAGAAGCGCCGAAAAGACGCCGAGACGCTCCTGACCCTCCGTCGCGCGGACTTTGACTACTTCAACAACAAGCTTCACCTGGAACAGTTGGAGGAACGTAAAGAACGTATTGATCGCGCACGCGAGGAAGCCGCTGTGGCTGAAGACCTGCTGACCAGGAACCAGGTAGACGAAAAACGTCTCAAAAAAATCCAAAAAGCTGAACGTGCCCTCATTATTGCTCGTGCCCAACAGGAAGCCGGTTCTCCTTCGCTGTTGTTGCGGGCTCTTACCGATCTTACTCTTCAGATCGATGGCGAACAGGCATCCATAGGAAAGAACGAAGAAAAGCCCCTCTCCGTGCCGGACCGGGTTCGGGTAACTATTCCCGAAACCCTTGATATAGAAGTCACCGCCGGTGCCAGGGCCGTTGATTTATCCCAACGGTTTGAAGAAGCGCAAGAAGTACTTACAAACGCCTGTACTGCCGCTGGGGTCAGCGACCCGGACGAGGCGAGAAATGCATTTGAAGAACGTCGGGAGGCCCTCAGACAAATCAAAAACAGAGATCAAACAGAACGGGACAATCTTCGGGATCTTACTTATGAGCAACTTGAGAGAAAAGTCATCGGTTTGGGAAAAAGTATTCCTGTCTATCCGGGCGAACGCGTATCAACCCCTCCGCTTTGTCTTGATCTGGAATCTGCACAGGAGGAACTCCGCAAGGCTGAGAAGTCTCTCTACGAGGCCGGCCGGGAATGGGAAATAGCTCGTGATACTTTGAATTCTGCCCGCGAGGTCCGCGATAGGTTGCGGGAAAGCAGTCGTGAAACGCGTATTCAACTCGACCTGAAAGCGGCTGATCTCAAGCAAGCCGAGGAGGAACTCAGCCGGGCAAGGGCTCGTATCCCGGATGATGAGCTAAAGGAAAAACTGGATAAATCTACCAAGGAAGTTCGTTTCCAGGAAGGAAGCTTCCGTGATGCCGAGAATGCCCTTAAGATAAAAGGGCCTGAAAAAGTCAAGACATTGATGGAAACAGCAAAGGGTTCGCTGCTAACGGTCCAGAAGAAGCGCAAGAATGCCCAAACCGGGCTCACTGAAGTGCAAACGCGTCTCAAGGTGTTAGGTGAGGACGGACTTCACGAGCAGCTCCATGCTGCTGAAAGCCGCCTGGAACACGTCAGACGAGAAAGTGCAGCGTTGGTTCGGAGGGCATCCGCCGCGAGGCTTCTATTTGAGACCATGAAGGACGAACGTGACAAAGCCCGCCGCGCGTATGTAGCCCCTCTCCGGGAGAAGATCGAACAGCTCGGCCGTCTTTTATTCAACGACACTTTTGAAGTGGAGGTTAGTGAAGACCTGGTGATCACCAGCAGGACCCTGGGCGGGGCAACCGTTTCATTCGATTCCTTGAGCGGGGGAACCAAAGAGCAGCTTTCGCTGATAGCTCGCCTCGCTTGTGCCATGATCGTCGGCAAGGATGGAGGGGGCGCGCCTCTCATCCTTGATGATGCTCTCGGTTACACAGATCCGGAACGGCTCAAGTTGATGGGGGCGGTTCTCGCCAAAGCCGGTCAAGCATGCCAGATAATCATTCTTACTTGCATGCCTGACCGGTACAGAAACGTGGGGGAAGCCGCCGTGGTTCGTATGGGATGATGGGAGCACCATTCAGCCAAACCTAAACACCTTACACTTTACCCTTTTAGGCGCTTAGTGCCGCAACATCGACAAAAGATTGTCTATGTGACGTAAGGTTTTGTATTCATATGCAATTAAAATTCGAATATCGAAATCCGAAATCCGAAACAATATCGAATGACAAAAAT
>JAUWXF010000210.1 GCA_030616475.1 Desulfobacterales bacterium | reverse complement strand
TGCTGAAAGAGGTTGAGGAATACGAAAGCAGATCACTTTAGCCCGTTAATTGTGAAATTCGTATTTTTTATGGGAGAAAATAAATCCGAAATCCGAATATCGAAATTCGAAACAAACTTTCAATTTTCAAAATTCAAATGACCAAAACTGAATGCGCAGCCATGATTATGTCAAGTATCTCAGATTCCATGTTTTGGACATTCGAACATTCGTATTTTGAATTTGTTTCGTATTTCGGATTTCGTGCTTCGGATTTCCAGTTTATCTGGGTTAGGCACTCCATTAGGAGAGAGGCAATATGGGAAAACAGGCAAAGACTGCCATAACGCCAACAAGGGCTGAGGACTACTCCGAGTGGTACCAGGAGGTGGTGAAGGCATCGGACCTGGCTGAAAACTCGCCGGTACGGGGATGCATGGTTATTAAACCGTGGGGTTATGCCATCTGGGAAAACATAAGGGGCGTATTGGACGACATGTTCAAGGAAACAGGGGTAAAGAATTGCTACTTTCCCCTGTTCATACCCAAGCGATTCCTTGAAAGGGAGGCCAAACACGTTGAAGGGTTTGCCAAGGAATGTGCCGTTGTAACCCATCACCGTCTGGAAGAGGGGCCGGATGGGAGCCTGATACCGGCCGGGCGACTCGAGGAGCCTTTGGTGGTAAGGCCTACATCTGAAACCATCATAGGAGCCTCTTTTTCGAAGTGGGTCAGCAGCTACCGGGATCTCCCCGTGATCATCAACCAGTGGTGCAATGTGGTCAGGTGGGAGATGAGGACACGTATCTTCTTGAGAACGAGTGAGTTCCTCTGGCAAGAAGGCCACACTGCCCATGCCACCAAGGCGGAGGCAATGGAGAGAACACTTCAGATGCTCGACATTTATGAAAAACTTGCAAAAAGCTATCTCGCAATCCCTGTCCTCAAAGGGGAAAAGACGGCCTCTGAGCGATTTCCCGGTGCAGTTAATACCTTCACGCTTGAAGCGATGATGCAGGATCGAAAGGCGTTGCAGACCGGGACGTCTCATTTTCTGGGACAAAATTTCGCAAGGACCTCTGAGATCAAATACCAGTCTGCCCAGGAAAAGGAAGAGTATGCATGGACAACATCATGGGGGGTTTCCACCCGTCTGATCGGTGCAATCGTCATGACACACGGCGATGACAACGGATTGGTGCTTCCACCCATGATCGCATCATCTCACGTGGCCTTGATGCCTATCATCAAGAAAGCCGTTGATAGAAACACGGTCATGGACTTCACCCGCACCCTGGCCGGGGAGCTAAGGGGGCAACATTACCATGGTCGTAAGATCGAAGTTGAGATTGATGACAGGGAGACTGGCGGAGGCAGGGGATGGGACTGGATCAAGAAAGGGATACCAATCCGTGTGGAGATAGGCCCGAGGGATATTGCCAGGAACTCGGTCTTTTTGGGTCGAAGAGACAGGGGCCCGAGAGAAAAGGAATCGATCCCGCGGGATCAGTTCATCAAGACCGTTGTTTCGATGTTGGATGAGATTCAAAAGAACCTGTTTGACCGGGCGTTGCGGTTCAGGGAAGAAAACACCACACATATTGATTCCAAAGAGGACTTTTATGCCTTTTTCACGCCCAAGAATCCGGAAAAACCTGAAATGCACGGAGGCTTCGCCCTTGCCCACTGGTGTGGGAACCAAACCTGCGAAGAAAAGATAAAGACAGACCTGAGTGTGACGATTCGCTGCATTCCCCCGGATGCAGAAATGGAAGCTGGAGGATGTATCGCTTGCGGGGACAAGAGCACCCGGCGTGTAGTCTTTGCCAAGGCGTACTGAGTAAGGAGATCGTGAAATAGTCGAGTAGTCGAGTGGTTGACTACTCAACGAGCCTGGACATGATTCGAATCACTGACATCCTGGACCGTATCAGTGCCTACCACCCAGAGGCAGACCTGGCTCTGGTGGAGAGGGCATATATTTATTCGGCGCGCATCCACGAAGGCCAGGTGCGGCTTTCCGGAGAGCCTTATCTCTCTCACCCGCTGGAGGTCGCCGGGCTGTTGACCGAGTTGAAGTTGGGCCCGGTCAGTATAGCGGCGGGCCTTCTGCACGATACCCTGGAAGACACCAAGGCAACCATGGATGACTTAACGGAGTTGTTTGGTGAACCGGTGACTGATATTGTGAAGGGCGTGACAAAGTTGAGTGGCCTGGCATTTCGGAGTTCTGAGGCCCATCAGGCCGAAAACATCCGAAAGATGATTCTTGCCATGGCCGATGACATCCGCGTTATACTGATCAAGCTGTGCGATCGGCTCCACAATATGCGCACTCTTCAGTTCCAAAAGGAAAAGAAGCAAATCAAGATAGCCCAGGAAACCCTCGACATTTATGCCCCCCTCGCCAATCGCCTCGGTATCTATTGGATCAGAACGGAGCTCGAAGATATCGCGTTCAAGTATCTTTTTCCGCATCAATACCGCGAGGTCGTCAACCAGGTGGCAAAGAAAAAGGATGAGCAACAAGAGTACATAAATACCATAAGAAAAAGTATCGAGACAAAGATGGCGGACGCCGATCTTCCTTGTGAGGTCCAGGGCCGCCACAAACATTTCTACGGCATCTATCAGAAGATGATGAACCAAGACGTCGATTTTGAGGAGGTGTACGACATCATCGCCTTTCGTATTATCCTCGATACGGTTCCGCAGTGCTACCAGGCTATCGGCATCATCCATTCAATATGGAAGCCTATACCCAAACGTTTCAAGGACTTCATTGGTATCCCCAAGCCCAATATGTACCAGTCCCTCCACACCACGGTGATCGGGCCATTGGGGGAGCGCGTTGAGATTCAGATCCGCACCAGGGAGATGGATCGTATAGCCAGAGACGGCATTGCAGCCCACTGGCAGTATAAGGAGGATAGCGCCTTTGATCAAAAGACGGGGGCCGCCTTTACCTGGCTCAGGGAACTGGTAGAAGAGCAGAAAAACCTCAAGGACCCTGACGAATTCATGGAAAGCGTGCGGATAGAGCTCTTTCCTGATGAGGTGTATGTATTCACACCCCGGGGTGACGTGTTGGCCCTCCCCAAAGCGGCCACTCCCGTGGATTTTGCGTATGCGATCCATACTGAGGTGGGGAACCAGTGTACAGGGGCCAAGGTGGATGGCCGAATGGTTCCTTTAAAGTATGAGCTAAAGACCGGCGAAAGGGTCGAAATTATCACATCGTCCAATCATCAGCCCAGCAAAGACTGGCTGAATTTTGTCAAGACAGCCAGGGCCCGGTCTCGGGTGCGCCAGCACATCAAGGCGGAGGAACGGAAACTGAGCCTTACACTGGGGCGTGAGATGTGCGACAAGGTCCTGCGCAAGTACCATGTAAGTCTGAAGAAGTTTCTTAAGTCACATGAGATCGAAAAAGCAGTCCACGATCTTGGCTACAAAACCGCCGATGACCTGATTGCAGGTGTGGGATACGGTAAGGTAACCCCTCTACAGGTGGCCCGGTATTTGCTGCCACGAGCTGAAATCAAAGACGAAAAAGAGACCATCGTCACCAGGCTAAGGGATCGTATTCGCGGAAGAAAAGCAAAGTCGGGCATACTGGTAAGAGGTGTGAACGACATACTGGTGCGCTTTGCCAATTGCTGCCATCCCCTGCCTGGTGATCCTGTGGTCGGATATATCACCCGAGGTCAGGGGGTCACGGTTCACCGCACCAGTTGCCCCCATTCTCTAAGTATAGATCCGGAGCGGCGGATCGAATTGCAATGGGCGCCAGAGACCGAAGAAGTATACCCGGTGAGGATTCATGTGCTGTGTCACGACAGGATTGGCCTTTTAGCCAATATTACTGCCGCCATAAGCCAGGGTCAGGCCAACATCCTGGATGCCAGCGTTAACACCCGGGCAGACAAGCGGGCGGATTGTTATTTTACGATCTCTGTGTCAGGCGCTGACCACCTGGAAAACGTGATCAAATTGGTCGATAAGATCAGGCACGTTATCAAAGTGGCTCGCCTTGCGGCATAGTGCATTGTTTCATAAATTCTGCATTTCAAAATGGTAATTTGGAATAATACTGCATTTCATCCATTTTGCACCAGCATTGAAATCCGAAATTCGAATACCCGCCTGCCAACGCCTGAGACAGCATTGAGCTTATGTGCCGACACCCGCCTGCCAACGACACGGTCGCCGGACATCTGCAATGCCTGCACACACGGCAATGGCGGGCAGGTCTCTGGCAATGGCGGGCAGGTCGAAGCACGAAACAAATTCAAATGACAGAAATCTCAATGACAAAAACGGAAAGGGACACCACCAGACCGCATTTGTTTCGGATTTCGGATTTTTGATAGCCGTTGCAGCGTTCCTGCAACATGTTGATTTGCCAAAATCGAATGCAGAATTCTTGGGACACCGCACTAGGCCGGTTTTTCCACTAAGCCGGAGCGCAGGCACCGTGTGCATACCCTGATTCGCTTGACACTGCCATTCCGGAGAGCACGAACCCGCTGCAAGTTGGGGTAAAAGCGTCGTTTTGTGACATTGTGGGCATGGCTCACATTACTGCCGCTCATAGGTTTCTTTCCGCATATTTCACATACTCTTGCCATATTGTTACACTCCTTTGAATAGTCTCATCAGAAGAATTTGAGGACAAAATTTCGCTGATTCGGATAGCATCGTGGGCTTGCCCTCACAAATCTCCGAATTTACTGAAAAATGCCTATGCACTTGACTCCTAATTTCTTTTGTGGCATATTCACTGGGCAGGTGATGACATGCCCAAGAAATATGCTGAATATAGTTTGATAAAGTTTCAAAAAACATTCCCAAACAATGAAGCCT
>JAUWXF010000091.1 GCA_030616475.1 Desulfobacterales bacterium | reverse complement strand
GTTGCCGAGGCGCCCGTTTCCATAATGCACCCCGCTGAAAGAAGAATCAACCTAACGCAGGATCGGTTGTACGTTCTCAGGGGCCCAAGGCAGGTTGGAAAAACAACTATCCTGAAACAGCTCATTAGGCAACTGATCACATCAGATGGGGCTGATCCCCGATCGATATTCTATTTTGCTTTCGACATCGCTGGATTAAGAGATGCCCCAGAGGTTAAGGATGCTCTGTCATCATACATTAAGTGGGCCAGGTCTCTCCACATTGAGAAAAGCAGGCTGTGGATCTTGCTTGACGAAGTGACCTATACCCCAGATTGGGCCGTGGGTATCAAGGCAGTTTATGACATGGGGCTTCTAGACGGATGCACCGTGCTGGCAACGGGATCGTCAGCCATTGATCTAAGGCGTGGTGGTGAGCGGCTCCCGGGTCGGCGAGGCATATTTGCCGACGAAAACGATATAGATGTAATGCCCATGTCCCTTCGATCAGTCTTGTCGTACCGCTATCCTGAGGCTAAAACGTCAATTCAAACCATTGATGACTTTTCTCCCGAGGACATCTTCGATAAGTAAAGGACTATTAGGGACTATTAGGGACGTTCTCAACATTTAAACTTTACATTACAGTCGGTGCGTGCTAAGGACCGCCTATGCCAAGACAGTCCCCTATGCCAAGACAGTCCCGCATCGACGCGCCCGGCGCGCTGCATCACATTATTGCCAGAGGGATCGGGCGGCGCAAGATTTTTGACAATGATCGCGACCGCGATAATTTTCTCGAACGTTTGGGGACGGCTATTACAGAGACCCGAACGGCTTGCTTTGCCTGGGCCTTGATCCCAAATCACTTTCACCTTACTAAAACGATTTGACCGGCAAGCCGGCACGGCACGCAAACGGTACCGAACCTTTGTGCAAACGGGCATTGAAATGGGCAGACGGCCGGAGCTGACCGGCGGCGGTCTTATCCGCAGCATGGGGGGCTGGGCGTCGGTCAAAGCGCTGCGTAGGGCCAAAGCCTATATGAAAGGAGACGAACGGATCTTAGGCGACGGCGATTTTGTCAATGAGGTATTGGCCCAGGCTCAAGAGGATTATGAACAGCGCTACCGGTTGGCTTCGATGGGTCTGACGGTCGATGATGTTGCCGTGCGCGTCGCCCAATTGATGCAAATGCCGGTTGAACAGATCTGGTTGCCGGGCAAACGGCGAGGGCTGGTGCAGGCTCGCAGTCTGTTATGTTTTTGGTCCGTCCGCGAACTGGGCCTTAGTATGGCCGCTTTAGCCAAAAAATTGGGCATATCCTGTACCGCAGTCAGTCAATCTATGATCCATGGCGAGCAAATTGCTCGGCAAAATAACTATAGGCTGACTGATAACTTTAAATGTTGAGAACGTCCCTTATATCTGTCCTATCCTACCCTTTGCACAGTCATAATGTGCTGCCCCCGCCTCAGCCACAAAACATTTTCATCTTTGTAGACTAAAGAATGGTACCATTCGTCATATCAGGTGGAGAGACTGAATTGCTGGAGTAAGTCTGGGAACAGAGTTCAACTCTGATGGCAGATACCGATCACCACGTTACAGAGCTGGTAGAAAAAGCAAGAGCCGGTAACAGGGCTTCGCTGGAGCAACTTGTGGATCGTTTCCACAAGGACGTTTTCCGCATGGTGTATTACCGGATCTATTCGCCGATGGACGCAGAGGATTTAACCCAGGAGATTTTCATGCAAATGTCAAAGAGCCTGTCCAGTTTGAAAGACGCAGGCTCGATAAGGCCGTGGCTGTTCCGCATTGCCTTAAACCGGGTCAGGGATTTTCGTCGAAAAAAAAGCATACTCTCTTTTTTCGGCACGACAATAGAATTGGAGGCTGCTACCCAAGCTATGGCAGAGAATCACAACAATCCTGCGAATACCATGATGCTGAAAGAATTTCATTTGCAATTCCGTCAGCTTACAGACAGTCTGTCACGGCGGGAGCGAGAAGTGTTTCTGCTGCGATTTGTGGATCACCTGGGGATCAGAGCAATTGCCGGGGTCCTGAAAAAAGGTGAAAGTACGGTCAAAACCCATTTGTACAGGGCCTTAAAAAAATTCAGACAGAACCCCGGGCTCCATGCCTTGCTGAAAGGAGGAGTATTGTGAACAGCAAAAACCTCCATCTGAATGAAGATCAAGTCATCCGTTCTGTGGTGGATGAAAACGACTTGCCTGCCACTGTGCGAAACCATCTTTCCACATGTCTTGTATGCCAAGGGAAAAAACAGCAAATTGAACAAGAGTTAAGCACTCTGGGAGGCATGGCAAGCCAGTTCGCCCCTTTACCTCGACGAGAGGTCCGACTTCCTGTTTATAAGCCTCGCAGTTTATGGTCCTGGCGACCTGTCTTTGCTGTCGGGTTTGCTGCTGTCCTGTTGATAGCTGGGATTTGGTGGTATGCACTTGTTACGACCTCCCAAGAAAAAATGATGTCTCAGATAATGTGGGAAACGAAACAAGACGAGCAATTGATGGCTGAAATATATGCCTTGGAAGAATACGCTCCAGTTGATGTTTACCCGGATGTTTCCGCAGAGTCTGATGCTGGTTATTTTGATGAATTTCTGAGGTTTGTCTCTCCTTTGGAAGTAAATCAAAATGCCGTGTAGAAGGCTACTGGGCCCGTAGAGTAACTCAAACCTGGGTTGAGCGGTTCAACGTTCACGGTTCCCGGTTGAAGAGCCCTAACTGGCTGTTAGCAAAAGGATGACGCGTCAATAAAGAAAGTTCACCGTTCAAAGTTCATAGGTTCAAAGGTTGTCAACCCTGAAACCTGGAGTGGTGTCAGGTGTCAGGTGTCAGGTGCCAGGAAAGACAACCCTGAAACCTGAACACTGAACACTGGAACCCTGAACCTGGAACCGATCACTTTAGGTCAAAATGAGTAAGGAGGTATGAATGAAAAAAGTGACGATTTTTACTCTGATTTGTCTTTTGGCAGCATCAGGTATCGGTCTTGCGAGGGGAGCTCGTGGTATGGAAGGACTAAAGATGCCTCACGGCAAGTGGTGGCGAATGCCAGAAGTGGCAAAAAAGCTTGAGCTGACCAGCGAGGAACAGCAAAAACTTGACGACCTGTTTGTACAAAGCCGACGGCGAATGATTGATCTCAAAAGCAATGTGCAAAAGGAAAAGCTGGAGCTGGAGATGATTCTCGACCAACAGAATTTTGATGAGTCTGCCTGTATGGATCGGTTCAAGAAATTTCAAGATGCCCGCACCAATCTCACCAACGAACGATTTAGATTTCTAATTGAGGTACGAAAACTACTGGGTCTTGACAGATACCGGCGACTCAAAACAGAATTTCGTGATCGTCGAGTGCATCGAATGAAAGGGCATCCTGAGTTCGTCTCGGGACGGCGGAACTCGCCGAAGCAATAACCTACCTTCGCCAAGGCTATGGCGGGTCACCACGCCATTCATCCCCGTGCTTCAGCACGGGGCATTTTGGCGAAGGTGAATAACATGTTGTCAACTTGGTTACATTTAATCCACTTATCAGAGATGGGGAAATCCGAAATTCGAATATCGAAACTCGAAACAAATTCCAATGACCAAAATCTTAAAATTCCAAAACACTAATGACTTCAGTCTGTTAATATCGGATGCAGGGCTTCGGTATCGTCCGCTTTGGGTTGATGTTTTGGACATTTGAGCATTCGGATTTCGGATTTGTTTCGGATTTCGGTTTTCGATATTCGGATTTTGTGTATCTGGTTGCTCTGATTTATGGAAATGTTAAATTGCCAAAATCGTGAATAGAACTTTTGAGACACCGCACTAGTCAATACGATCAAAGATGGCACCGTGGGCTTCATTATCAACCCAATAACACCGGCATTAGGGCTCATGATGGTACTGCTCGCAGGATGCGCTACCGTCGGGCCAGAATATGTTCCGCCCGAAATCAAGGCGCCCGCCACGTGGCACACCGAGTTGAAGGACGGTATGACTGCCGAAGCAACGGATCCCCAGACCCTGGCCCGGTGGTGGACCATATTTGATGACCCGGTGCTTTCCGATCTGATCGATCGGTCCGTCACGGGCAACCTAGATCTGAAGCAGGCCGGGGCGAGGGTGCGCGAAGCCCGCGCTCGCCGAGGCATCAGCCAGGCGGATCAATTCCCTACCCTTGACGCTTCGGGCTCGGTCACCAAAAAGAGGAGCAGCCAGAGCACCGGCACCGGCAGGGAGACGAAACTCTATATGACCGGCTTCGATGCGGGCTGGGAGATCGATATTTTTGGAGGCGTCTGGCGTTCGGTTGAAGCGGCCGATGCCGACCTGGAAGCCAGCCAGGCGGATTTGCGTGACGTGCTGGTGTCGCTCACGGCCGAAGTGGCTTTAAACTACGTTGAGGCGCGCACCTTTCAGACGAGGCTGGCTGTGGCACAGGGCAATCTCAAGGCCCAACAAAAAACCTTCGATTTGATCGAGTCGCGATATCAGGCTGGCCTGAGTGATGAACTGCCCGTGCAGCAGGCGCGCTACAACCTGGAGAGCACCCGCTCTCAGATTCCGACTCTGCGCACTGGGCTGGAAGCGGCCAAAAATCGCCTGGCCGTTCTTGTGGGGCAGGCGCCCGGCAGCGTCCACGCGCAGCTGGCCGGACACCGGCCGGTTCCGGTCACCCCACCCGCCGTGGCCGTGGGGGTGCCGGCCGAAACCCTGCGCCGGCGTCCGGACATACGCAAGGCCGAGCACGAACTGGCCGCCCAGACTGCCCGCATCGGCGTAGCCACGGCCGATCTTTATCCCAAGTTCCGACTGGCAGGCTCTATCGGCCTGGAATCCATCAGATCTGCCGATCTGTTCAAGTCGGCCAGCCGCTTCTGGGGCTTCGGTCCCAGTGTTTCCTGGAATATCTTCGATGCAGGCGCCATCCGGAGAGAGATCGAGGTCCAATCGGCCCTTCAGGAGCAGTATCTGATTGCCTATGAAGCTGCCGTGCTCGGCGCCCTGGAAGAAGTGGAAAACACGCTGACCACCTATGCCGAAGAACAATTGCGGCGAGAAGGGCTGCTCGAGGCGGTGGACGCCGCCCAGCAGGCGGTGCAACTATCGCAGGACAAGTATAAGGCCGGGCTGGTAGATTTTTCCAATGTGCTCGACGCCCAGCGATCGCTGCTCTCCTTTCAGGATCAATTAGCCCAAAGCAACGGGGCGGTGACCTCGAACCTGATTACTCTCTATAAGGCGTTGGGGGGTGGATGGACCGCCTTGGATCGGGATGAAACAAATAGCTTCTGACACGGAAGGAAGCAATGAAATCGAAAATAGATCGAGAATCCGATATTGGCAAAACCTTGGGCATCGACCAGGCCACAGGCCACAGAAAGCACCAGAAACGGTGGCTCATCGTGGCCTTCCTGGCAATAGCGGGCGTGACAACTGCTGTTGTTTGGAAGAGGACAGAAAAGTCCAATTCCATGCAGTACCAGACCGAGAAAGCTCAGCGGGGAGACCTAACCGTAACCGTGACTGCAACAGGCAACCTGGAGCCGACCAACCAGGTTGAAGTGGGCAGTGAGCAGTCTGGGATCATCGAAACCGTCGAAGTCGATTACAACGACCATGTGAAGATTGGCCAGGTTTTGGCGAAACTGGACACATCGAAACTCGAAGCGGAGGTTTTACAGTCCAGAGCCGCCCTGGCATCGGTCCGTGCCAAGGTGTTGCAGACGGAGGCGACCATCAAGGAAACGCGCAATGCCCTGTCGCGGTTAGAAGAAGTTCGTAAACTGAGCAATAACAAGGCGGTGTCCCAGCACGATCTGGACGCAGCACAGGCGGCGCTTGACCGCGCTCTGGCCGACAAAGCCGGCGCCAAAGCAACAGTGAATCAGGCCCAAGCCGCCCTCGAAGCCAATGAGACGGATCTATCGAAAGCGGTCATCCGCTCGCCGATTAACGGCATCGTCCTTACGCGCAACGTGGAACCCGGCCAAACCGTGGCCGCCTCCTTGCAGGCCCCGGTGCTGTTCACACTGGCAGAGGATCTGACCCAGATGGAGCTCCACGTGGGCGTGGACGAAGCCGATGTGGGTCAGGTGAAAGAGGGACACGAAGCCCATTTTACTGTGGACGCCTACCCGGATCGGAATTTCCCGGCGCGGATAACCCAGGTCCGTTTCGGCTCCCAGACCGTAGACGGCGTGGTCACGTATGAAACGGTATTGAACGTGGACAACTCGGATCTGTCTCTGCGGCCAGGGATGACGGCAACGGCGGAGATCACCGTCAAGAAGGTGAGAAACGCAATCCTGGTGCCGAATGCTGCTCTGCGCTTTACCCCTCCGATCAAAGAAAAGAATGACCCCTCCGACAGCCGCAGTCTAGTTAGTAAACTCCTTCGGCGTCGGCCCAGATCGTGGTCGAAACGGCGCAAAGACACGACCGCCAATAACAAACAACAGCGCGTCTGGATGCTACGCGATGGACAGCTTGTCTCCATTACTGTCACGACAGAGGCCACTGATGGCAGCATGACCGAGGTCACCAGGGGCGACGTTAAGCCCGGTATGGCGCTCCTGGTCGATACACTGAGAGCGGGCCGATGAATACCACTCCCTCCGAGCAAATTAGCAAGTCTCCCCTTATCGAGTTGAAAGGCGTGGCCAAGGTGTACGGCAAGGGCCGCGCGGCCATGCACGCGCTGCGAGGCATTGACCTGCGGATCGACCACGGTGAGTTCGTGGCCGTGATGGGGCCGAGCGGGTCGGGCAAGTCAACGTGTATGAATATCCTGGGCTGTCTGGATACTCCCAGCGCCGGGGCCTACCTGTTTGACGGCGTGGACGCGGGAGAACTGTCCCGCGACCAGCGCGCGCTGTTACGCCGGAATTATCTGGGGTTTGTGTTTCAGGGCTTCAACCTCCTCAACCGCACCTCGGCTCTGGAAAACGTGGAACTGCCCTTGATCTATCGCGGCACACCAACCGGGGAGAGGCGAGCGTGTGCCCTTCGAGCCCTTGAAGCGGTCGGGCTTAAAGGATGGGAAACACACACGCCAGGCGAGCTGTCCGGTGGGCAGCAGCAACGGGTCGCCATCGCCCGCGCTATCGTTACGAACCCCAAGGTTCTGCTGGCAGACGAGCCCACTGGCAACCTGGATTCCGCTTGCAGTCGTGAAATCATGGAGGTGCTTGCTGCATTCAACAGTGAGCGCGGCATCACGATCGCGTTGGTGACCCATGATGCCGATATGGCGGCCTACGCAAAACGAATCATTCGCTTCCTTGATGGAATTATCGACTCCGAGGAGCAAAACGGGGGAACTCCTTGATGTTGAGGGAAACGGTTTTACTCGCCTTTCGGGAAATCCGCCGCAATGTCTTGCGCTCATCGCTTACAATTCTGGGCATCGTGATCGGTGTTGCTGCCGTCATCACCATGGTGACCTTGGGCGGCGGGGCAACCGCGCAGGTGGCTTCCGATATCGCCAAACTGGGGACCAATTTGCTCCAGGTTAGACCCGGCCAAGCACGTCGTGGTCATAGCGGCACACGCTCAACAGGTGACATGTTTAAGGAGGACGATGCCGAAGCCATTGCCCGGGAGATCTCGGGACTTGCTGCGGTAGCGCCGACCGCATCTCAGACTACACAAGCTATTTTCGGAAATAAGAACTGGTCTACCGCGGCTACCGGCAGCACCAATTCTTATCTGCGGGTCCGGGACTGGCCGCTTGAAAACGGACGCCAGTTTACCAGCGGCGAGCTACGGGCCGGCAAGGCAGTGTGCATCCTGGGCGCAACTGTGCGGAAGGAACTCTTTGGCGGTCAGAATCCTATAGGCGCTACGATTCGCCTGGGAAAGCTTTCCTGCCAGGTGATTGGTGTGCTCGAGTCCAAAGGGCAGTCCAGCTTCGGTACGGATCGGGACGACTTCGTGCTTATTCCTTTGCGCACCCTTCACCGGCGCATCACAGGGAACACGGACGTGAGCCGCATCTACGTCTCAGCACAGGATGGGGTATCAACCAAGAAAGTCGAGCAGGATGTCGAGCGACTGATGCGCGAGCGTCGGCACATTGCATCGGGCAAAGAAGATGATTTCCATGTCAGAGATATGCAAGAACTTGTCAGCACCATGACAGGGACAACCCGTGTGCTTACTGGACTGCTCGGGGCAGTGGCGGCGGTGAGTCTCCTTGTTGGCGGGATCGGTATTATGAATATCATGCTGGTCTCGGTGACGGAAAGAACGCGCGAGATTGGCATCCGGCTCGCCGTTGGCGCCCTGGAACGGGATGTGCTGATGCAGTTTCTGGTCGAGGCCGTGGTGCTCTCTTCCTTCGGCGGGCTGATTGGCATCGTCCTCGGGGTCGCGGCGGCCGCCGTCGGAGCTCGTCTTCTTGCTGTTCCCTTCATCTTTGATCCGGGGATTGTCGTCATCGCTTTTGTATTCTCTGCTGCGGTGGGCGTCATCTTCGGCTACTTTCCGGCCAGACAGGCGGGACAAATGGACCCGATTGAAGCATTGCGTCACGAATAGCCCTGCCACCCAACATCAAAACCAAGGCTATAGATTTCCATATAAATAATTTCACGGCGTTATCGGTCGAAATCCTCGACAACATACTCCCATGTACGCCTTACTCGGATTTTTCCCTCTGGCCTTGTGAAATTAATTATCTGAAAACCTATAGAGCCGCTTCATCACTCATCCCCCCCCATAAGCGCTAAGTTATTTTTGTACCGGATGGACTGTGGAAGGTTTACTGAAAAAAATGAACATCGAACATCGAACGTCCAACATCGAACGTTGAATGGGAAAAAGGGAACCCAGAGATGGTTAAAACTCATTCAGCGTGTACCATTAATTAAAAAACCTGAACTACTAAATGATATTTTAGAGGAAACAGAAGAATTAATTAAGATTTCCGTTATCAAAGGTGTCAGGTGTCAGGTGTCAAAACCCTGAACCCTGAACCCTGAACCCTGAACCCTGAACACTGAACCCTGAACACTGAACCCTGAACACTGAATGTTCGGTATTGAATATTCGTTTTTCATTCGACGTTGGACGTTCGATGTTCGATGTTCGACGTTCATCTTTCAAAACAATTCCGTACGGCATAAATGTAACCTGTGAACGTTTACAAAAGAACTTAGCGCTTATGCCCCCCACACACACACAATTGACGATAGGCCCCGAAGCGGCGCATTGAAGATATTGCGTCACATGGCCATTCTCGGTCAGCTTGCCCAATGTTGCGATTTCTCCCTGACATCTGTGCTCAAGTGAAAACTGGTACAATTTTCGGTCACTGCTATCAATTTATACACCAACGCACCGCAAAAATGTAACGATTTGGAGCTGAAATCTTTAATCCCAACCGCGTCTCACCGGTCCCCCATCATTGCACCTTACGTTATCCAGAATGAAATGATTGCTTAAGGTCAGGGTTTGCCAAAATGGAAATCACCGCCTGTCTTGAGCCAACCTGCACCATAGACGAAGAGATCCCTGGTTAGTTTTTCGTACAGAATAAAGCTTGCCTCTAACCCAGCCTATTGCGCGAAACTGCTCAGGATCATCACAACGGCAATCTTCATAATACGGTAGAAGGGTACCTCAAATAGATCAGCAGGCGTGAAGGAGTTTGTCCGTCAGTTTACCATGCGTAAGTTTTTGTGCCCGAGAAGATCTATGAACCGGCATCTTGGGTTTGCAAATCCTCTTTCATTCTGTTTGTGTGAACTAATCAAGAGTCTCTTTTTTGCCCTTGTCACTGCAACGTAGAAAAGCCGCTTCTCCTCTTCTAACCGCAGCGCATCTCTAAAAGAAAAATAACTTGGGAACTCTCTTTCGGTTGCGCCTGCAATAAAAACAACGTCAAATTCAAGCCCTTTCGCCTGATGGACAGTAATGACGGGGATTCGATTGTCGGTTTCTGATAGAAAATCGATGTTTCTTGCTATCGTTGTTAGTCTAAGTAGCTCTGGCAACGCTGATTGTGGCGAAAGATCCACATTTTCTTTCTCTACAAAGAACTGTTTCAGCATATTTAGGTTTGCCAGACGTTTGGGTTGACGTTTGTAGAACGCTTCCAATCCAGAATCGATCAACACGTGCGTCAGGAGTTCACCCGGCCGTAACCTGGTCATTTGATCTTTCCATTGGGCGACCTGTTTTGAGAGGGGCTGAAACACTTTGGCATACTGAAGAACCAAAGCTCTCCTTAAGCTCGAACGTTCCTTGGCTAATGGCAGGAGGGCAAACAGAAGATCTTTCGTACAACGAACGTCGTCCATCGCTTTGTGCGTAGGATTGTGGGAGAGATGGAGCGTCCTTTTCAGGGTCCACAGATCATAGCCATGGGATTTGACAAACCGTTGTGCAATATCTAACGTATCGAAGGAGGCAGATTCGGGGGCTGGAAGTCCAAGACGTTTTGCATGGGTACTCACAATCGGGATATCAAAAGAATGGATATTATGGCCTACGAGAACTGATTCTCCGGCAAATTGAAAGAATTTATCGAAACCGTCTTTAGGATCAATACCATGTGATTCAAGAAAAGCATCGCTATATCCATGAACTAATTCTGATTCACCAACAGGGACAGTGTTTCTCAAGAGTGCATGAAATTCATCCACCACCCGTCCACGTTCAATCCTTTGCGCAGCTATTTCAACAATATCGTCGCGCTGAGTGTCGAGTCCCGTAGTTTCAACATCAAATACAACGATCGAACCGGCAACAGCGGCTTCAAAGAGTCTCCCGAAAGGATCACCAACCTCGAAGGATGAAGGGAATATCATATCGCTCAGGAACAATCCAAGGGCAGGACCATGTCCGTTGATATGATTGATAGTTTTTTCCCCAATTCCCTTCCCCGTCCGACGAAGCATCCTTATCAGACTTCCTCTATCGCGAGGATTGATGAGTACCTTTAAGTGGGCTAAAGCATCCTTGACCTCCTGGCGGCTGAAGAAACGGTATTCCTCCACAGTGAGATGAGGGATCCCCGTCCGTTCCAATACTTCAGAAATTTGTACCCCACGAGAATTTGTGCGTGTAAGAATCCCAACCCGATAAAACTGCAAGTCAGGATTAGCCCGATAAAGTCTCTCAATCTGCCGACTAATCCACACCGCTTCTTTAAACCCATTTTCTGCCCTGTGAAAAACAATGGGTTCTCCTTCTTCCACAGTTTCGGCTGGGTCGTAGCCATCTGATCCATGCTTGAATGTTCTTGCAAGAGCATTCGATGCTTGCAGTAAAACGCGGGTTGCACGATAATTCTCTCTTAGGGATAAGATTGAAACCGGATCAAAGTCCCTCTCATAGGTTCGGATCAATTCGCGAGGGGCGGAACCACGCCACTCGTAAATTGTCTGAGCAAAATCTCCAATGAGGCATAGGTTGCCTGAGCTCTGCGATAACGCCTTGACAACCTCATATTCTGATAGATGGGTATCCTGGACCTCATCGACCTGGATAAAATCGAAACGATTTGTCCAGCGGTTTTTGATTGCCTCATGCTCCTTCAGCATCACCCTGACACGAAACACCAAGTCTTGAAAATCCAACGCATGGTTTAGCATTAGCCTTTTTTGATATTCAATGGCAATGTCGGTCCATCTACCTAATTTCTGAAACAAATCCCCCATTAAAGAGGATGTAGATAACAACTCACCTTTTGCTCTAGACTTGATTCTTCCAATTTCATGGTAAAGATCACTGGCTTCACGCAATCCGAGAGATCCGATATCCTGAATAACTTCTTTGCTATCTTCCTCATCGTAGATAACGAAATCGTGAGGTAGACCGATAGCTTTCGATTCACGGTATAGCATGTGGGCACATAAGCCATGAAATGTTGAGATGGTCATTTTTGAGGAGTACTCAGGATACCGCTTCTTCACCCGTTCCGACATTTCTCTCGCCGCCCGGTTGGTAAAAGTGAGGCAGAGAATCCGGGCTGGTTCGATTCCATTTGCAATCGCTTTCGCAGCTCGTTCGGCAAGGACAACGGTTTTCCCTGTTCCAGCGGGTGCAAGAACCAGCAGCGCTCCAGATATATGATTCAGGATTGCTTCCTGCCTGTCATTCAGTTTGAGTTCTTTGTTGTCTGCCGACATGATTCCTCTCTCTCCTTCAGTTCCTTGCCGCACTTGAAGAACTGCATAAAGGATTGTTGATGGGATGTCAAGGCATGTTGGGGGGTTATACAGGGCAACGTCAAAGTAGATTCTAAGTTTTCAAATTAGAAGGATTGCACAGACGCTTAAATCCGTACTGTTTTCAAGGCGTGAGCCGCAAATCCGAATACCCGCCTGCCAACGCCTGAGACAGCATTCAGCTTATGTGCCGGCATCCCTGGCAATG
>JAUWXF010000262.1 GCA_030616475.1 Desulfobacterales bacterium | reverse complement strand
GCGTGCGAATCTTGAGGAATGAGGCGTACATATGGTACGTCGCAATGATTTACCCTGTTAAATAGTTGTCCCATTTGTTGTGCGTGTTTCCAAGAAACCTTGCCATCCAACACCTTTTGAGATGGGTCCCCTTCATTTAACAGGGCGGGGATGAAGCACAACGCCGCAGATGGACTTTTTACGAAGCCGCCAATGGTTGGGAGGATATTGTGTCGACACATCATCTGATTTTAGGGGAAACCATCGATTACATCACCGGCCGCACCATCATCGATACCCATGACGAACGTGCCAGACAGAAGATTGCACGATTCCTGGTGGAGGAAAAAGGCTATTCAAAAGATGATATCGAGGTCCGGCGAGAAATACCGCTGAATGTGGATGGCAACAGGGCGACTGCCAAGGTCGATTTTGTCATCAGGCTGGACGGCAGGGTCTTTGCAATCGTCATCTTTGGGCCTGGTTCCCTGGTGACCCGGGAACGCTCCACGCTGGCTGCGGCGAGGCTCATTGAAAGTTACGCAGTTCCCTTTGCGGTGGTAACGAACGGAGAGGGCGCACAAGTGCTGGAAACAAAATCGGGCAGGCTCATTGCTGAAGGGCTTGAGGCCATTCCATCAAAGGGAGAAGCCTTAGAAAGAATGCGGACCCTGACCTTTGAGAAGGTTCCCGAAAAGAGGTTGGAAAAGGAAGAAAGGATCCTTTATGTCTTTGATGTTCTGGCAGAGCGCGAATGTGACGAGTTTACCTGTAGTCTCTACTGATCCGGAAAAGGTTGTATCATGAGGATTGTCTCTATTGCCATAAGCAAGAGAAAGGGGACACGAAAGATCGCAGTCGAGGAGGCGTATCTCCTTCAAGATTATGGACTCGAAGGAGACGCCCATGCAGGACCGTGGCATCGACAGGTAAGCTTTCTTGCTGCCGAGAGTATTGAAAAGGCTCGTAAGCAGGGCCTTGATGTCACCTTTGGAAATTTTGCAGAAAACATCGCCACATCGGGCATTGACTGGCCAAAGGTACCCGTAGGCACCCTAGTGAAGTTGGGGGATTCGGCACTGGTGGAGATCACACAGATCGGCAAGGAATGTCACAATAAGTGCGCGATATACTATCTGGCCGGGGATTGTATCATGCCCCGGGAAGGGGTCTTTGCCCGAGTGCTTAAGGGAGGGAAAATACGCTTTGGTGACATTGTCCGCATCATATGGAAACCATGAGGTATTTTGTTTGAGCAATTTGTGTCATGCTACCTGTTTCTGGAGGACCCGATGTGAAAGCTGATGCTCGCAGCACTCAACACCATCACGTGGTGCACTATGAAGGCAGCACGTGTCAGGTTTATGAACAGGAGCTGATTGGGGAAGAGCCCCTTTTGATCCGTATTGAAGGCCAGCCCTATTCGGTGGTGATGCGTACCCCGGGCGAAGAGATATTTCACGTGGCAGGGTTTTGTCTCGCTGAAGGCATAGTGGATCAGCCGGAAGATTTTGCAACAATCGGTTACTGCAATCAAACGGACTCCAATGTAGCCACGGTGAAACTTCAGCCTGCAAGACGAGAAAAGATAGCGTCTTTATTGAAAAGACGAGGGTTTATCAGTCAAACCAGTTGCGGTATCTGCGGTAAAGAATTGATAAAGGACCTTTGCCAAATTCTAGTCCCGACCACAGATAGAACCAGGATCACCATGAGCCAGGCTGTGGAATGTGTCAACCGGCTTCCTCGGCATCAGCGTCTGTATGAGAAAACACGGAGCTCTCACGCGGCCATGCTCTTTGATTCGGAACTCGATCTATTGGGAGTGGCAGAAGATGTCGGACGTCACACCGCCCTGGACAAGGCAATCGGCAAGGTCTTCATGAACGGACAACTTGCAAAGGCCCGTTTGGCGGTCCTTTCTTCTCGGACCAGCTACGAACTGGTCCAAAAGGCAGCCCGTGCCCATCTGGCAATTCTGATCAGTATCTCACGTCCCACTGCTTTGGCAGTAGAATTGGGGCAGACCCTGAATATAACATTAGCCTGCCTTAGCAAAAAAAATGGCTTGCTGGTCTTTTGCGGAGAAGAGCGTCTTGATGGAGGATGAAATGCAACATGACACAGATGATAAAGAGATCGCGGAACAGATACTGGCCATAAAGGAGGCGTTGGGGGAAGATCTTCTCATCCTGACGCATCATTATCAGCGAAAAGAGATCGTTGATCTCGGCGACTATCGTGGGGATTCCTTTGGGCTCTCTCAAAAGGCGGCCGCAGACAAGGCTGCTCGGTTCATCGTCTTTTGCGGGGTTCACTTCATGGCCGAAAGTGCAGAAATTCTTTCTCGGCCCCATCAGACCGTCCAGATACCCGATCTTGAGGCTGGGTGCTGGATGGCTGACATGGCAGATATATATATTGTGGAAAAGGCCTGGGGAGAGGTCGCCTCTATTTGCGGCGAGGAATCGGTCATGCCCATCGTTTATATGAACTCTGATGCCGTTCTAAAGGCTTTTTGTGGCCGCCATGGGGGTGCTGTTTGTACCTCATCTAATGCGCCAGCCGCTTTTCGCTGGGGATTTAGTGGGCGCGAGAAGATTTTGTTTTTTCCGGACCAGCACCTGGGCCGCAACACAGGAAATCAGATGGCAATTCCAGCCGAGGAAATGATCGTATGGAATCCGCATAAACCATTAGGCGGCAATACCCAAGAGAGCATCAAAAAGGCGAAAGTGATCCTGTGGGATGGGTATTGCCTGGTCCATACGCGCTTTCGGGTGGAGCACGTCTTGAGAATGCGAGAGAGGTTTCCCGAAGCCAAGATCGTCGTCCATCCGGAATGCACCCAGGAAGTGGTTGGATTGGCCGATGCAGTCGGTTCCACCAGTTTCATCGTGAAGTACGTGGCAAATGCCCCTCCAAACACGACGATTATCGTGGGTACTGAAGTCAATCTGATAGACCGTTTGGCCATGGAAAATCCGGACAAGAACGTTTTTAACCTACATCATTCCTTGTGTCCCAATATGTTTAAAATCAACCTGAAAAACCTCTTGTGGACCCTGGAAAACATTGGGCAGGTCAATGTGATCACGGTTCCTGAAGAGACAAAGGCAGATGCCCGGATGGCCCTTGATCGTATGCTGGCTTTAGCACCACTTTAGGCGCTTAGTGCCGCAACATCGACAAAAGATTGTCTATGTGACGTAAGGTTTTGTATTCATATGCAATTAAAATTCGAATATCGAAATCCGAAATCCCTGGCCCAGACCTGGACTACATGGGC